>DASRND010000034.1 GCA_035647615.1 Bacteroidales bacterium
ATCATGACCCCATCCCCGCCCCTTCCCCTTTAGGAGAAGGGAGGCCAGCCGCACAAGCCACAACAGCGGCTAGTGCGCAGGCATCCTCGCCGTTGGCTGACGGAGGATTTAGAGGGGGTCTTAGGAAGTTGCTATTTCAAAAAGAGCTGGTGAAAAAGCCCTTAAATAGTTACAGTAAATCCCAACCATCAAATTTCAAATACGCTTAACGGTTTGGGCTTTTGGAATTTGAGATTTATTTGGAACTTGCCTTTTTGCTTTTTGGGATTTTTCATTTGGATAATATCCAAAAATAACAAAGCCGCCCAGCTTTATGCCGGGCGGCTTTTTTTCACTAAATCAAATTAATTTAACTAACTCAAAAAGCTATTCATGAAAAAACCAATCATTCATATTTTTAGAGCGGGAGAAAAGTATTTTTAATCACGCTTTCGGTGGCAATGAGCAAGATGATAAAGGCAAACAGCAGGAAATAGAAAATAGACTTGGATTCGAGCAGGTTGAATTTTCCGAAGGACAAGATGAAGGTGCGAATACTTTTCATAAAAAAATACATTTCAGATTATACCGCTAAGACGGCAACACTTAAAAAATGGTTGCGTAGCTTTTTAAAAAATGATCGCGGATTTTTTGAAACCATCAGCAGTAAACGATGCTCGTGATGAATTATTAATACTGTAAGATTTCCTAAACGTATAGTTACACAGTGTTACACCATGTTTTACACAGAGTAACACTGTGGGATTTTTTTTAAAAACCTCACATTTGCAAGAAGCGAAGTCGAAGGGAACAACATTTACCCTGAGCGTAGCCGAAGGGAACAACGAACAAATATCCCCATCCACGCAACCTATTTTTGAAGTTGAACGTCTAATAATTGACTTTAAAAACCGTTCTTTGAAGTATTTGAATAACTTTGTTTGACGCCAACCAGCGTGTAACAAACTATCTGTCAACTGCCAATTTTGGATTTACAAAAAATCATCGATGGATGTATCCGCGGCAACAGCCGTTCGCAGCAAGCGCTTTACGACATGTTTGCCGACGAGATGTTTGCTGTATGCATTTACTACTCGCCTACACGCGACGAAGCCGAAGATACGCTCCACGAAGGTTTCCTAAAGGTGTTTCAAAACATCGCAGGATTTAAAGGCTCCGGATCGCTCAAAGGATGGATACGTCGCATACTCATCAACACCGCGCTGGAGAAATACCGGCGCAAAAACCTGATGTATGTTACCGATGGCGACGACATCAGCCGCTACGAAGACAGCGACCGCGAGGACATCATCAGCAACATCACTGCCGACGACCTGATGCAACTCATCCAAGAGCTGACACCACAGTACCGCATGGTTTTCAACTTGTATGCTTTGGAAGGTTATTCGCACAAAGAAATCGCCGAAAAGCTTGGGATTTCTGAAGGCACCTCCAAATCGAATTTGTCACGGGCAAGGTTAATACTTCAAAAAAGGGTGAAGGAATATTTTTATTTATCATCATCACAAATAAATGTCTGATAACAGTCATAATATCGACAAGCTCTTCCGCGAGAAGTTGCAGGGACATAAAGTTGCGGCTCCTGCCGACGGCTGGTTGCGGCTTGAGGAAACGCTGCACAAGCCAGCTCGGCGCCGTATGCTCTGGATTCCGCGCGCTGCGGCCGCTGCCGTATTAGTGATGCTCGCTTTTGGCGCAGGCTTTTTCTGGTCGGATTATTATCGTGACAACAACTTGCGCACACAGGCAGAGGTATCCACTGTAATTGTCAAACCCAATGCCGACAATCCGAAAACTAAGGCTATTGATGGTAATGTTACGATAGCTTCTGAAGTTTCTACCGAAAAAAATTCATCTGCAACATCTGCCGAAAGGCAAAGAATTGCTACTGCCAATGCAGGTTCCGGTCAAGCTGAAACAGATTTTTATAATAAAACACCAGAAGGACATTCACTTACAAAAGCAGCTTTGTCGCAGCTCATCCCGTTGAAAGTGGCATTGTCCGGAAAAAATATCATCATCACCCCGCCACACACGCAACTGCGACAGCCCGTCATGCTACCCGCAAGCGCCACGGAGCATTATGCTTTTTTGTTTGACAATTATCAAATGCCCACAGATGACCCGGTGATACTGATGGACGATGAGATGCTGCAGCGCCTGCTGCTGGGCGAAGATGCGTTTGCCTATGAGAATCAAACCACCGAAGAAAACACTGCCCCAAAAGGGTGGAGCATCGGCGGGCAACTTTCGCCTTCCTATTCATACCGCACGCTCACTGGGGATGCGTATTCTACCCCTAAGGAAAAAGTAGGAACCGAATATTTTAACGAAATGGAATCGGGCATCATGTCCGTTGGTGGCGGCATCAGCTTGGACTATCAGTTGGGCGAACGCCTGACGATAGCTTCCGGGCTTTACCTTTCGCGCATCGGCCAGCAAAACGAGTCGGTACTGGCTTACAACGATCCCGACGGCCATGGCATGTACAAACTGGCCACTTCCACAGGCTCTGTATCGGTAAATCCTGTGCAGTTTTCACCGGTACTTGCCGAACTGACAGCCAGCGCCAAAGATGAAATTCCCGGCGACTACGTTGCCAACAGCAGTTTTGTGCAAAACCTCGACTACCTGGAGGTGCCGCTTGTATTGAAATACAAGCTGCTGGACAAAAGATTTGAAATAAATCTCATGGGAGGTATCAGCCCCGGAATACTCGTGAACAACCGCTCCTACTTTGAGTTTGAAGGGCATAAGATGCAAACCGGAACCACCGAAAATATTCAGCCCATGATTTACAACAGTGTGCTGGGAATCGGGATGGAATATGCCATCAGCAAGAAAGTATCCGTCAATCTGGCGCCCTCCTTCAAATATTCACTTACGCCGGTAAACAACTCCAACAACCTCGGCTATCACCCCTACTCGCTGAGTTGGTTCACGGGTGTGAGTTACAAGCTGTATTAATCGCTGCCCCGCCTTGATTGCCACCATCCGGTTCTATAAATTTTTCAAAAGTCTTCATTCCGTTATTATGTAATTTAGCCAATTATTAATTGGGTATGAATTTACCATTACGCCTGATTCATGAAAAATGCTTCATTAGCATCCTTTTTTGTTTTTTGTTGTTAATGAAAAAAAAGAAGACCTATGAAATTATCTGCCACAATCTTGTTTTTTATTTTACTGCTTTATGCAATCCCAATGGCGGCACAGCTGCGGCCGTTTGAAGATAATACCGAAGCAATAGCCAAAGCCGAAAGCCGCCGCTTTTCTTTTGAGGCGCAGACGGACGCAGTGCCTGCAGGCGAAAATATCGACATCATCCACACCTGCTTCCGGTGGCAGCTCGATCCGGCAGTGATTTACATCAGCGGAAGCGTAACACATACTTTCGTTACGCTTGCCGATGCTGTGCAAGAGATCACCCTGAAACTTAACAATATTATGACAATCGATTCGATCATCTATCATGGAGAGCCGATTGCACATGAATATTTGTCGGAATATCTTTTTAAAATAATGCTACCTGAAACACTGCCTGGTGGCACAACAGATTCTATTCAGATTTTCTATCAGGGTGCCCCGCAGCAAGGACAGGGATTTGGCGCCTTTGAACAGGCTTATCACAACGAAGTGCCTGTAATCTGGACACTTTCCGAACCTTATGGCGCCAAAGAATGGTGGCCCGGAAAAAACGACCTCACCGACAAGATCGATTCGATAGACATAATTGTTACCACGCCCGTCACTTACCGGGTGGCAAGCAATGGCATGCTGATAAGCGAAACCAGCACCAATGGAATGGCTACCTTCCACTGGCAGCATCGCTATCCCATCGCGAGCTATCTGGTGGCAATCGCAGTGACCAACTATGCCAGATTTACAAAATACACCATCTCTGCCGGCGACACCCTGCCTCTCATCAACTACTTTTATCCCGAAGATTCCGCCATAGGCCTTTTAGAAAGCGGCAACACTGACGAAATGATCCGCATCTACGACAGCCTCTTTGGGCCGTATCCATTCGCTGGCGAAAAATATGGCCATGCACAGTTTTCGTGGCCGGGCGGCATGGAACACCAAACGATGAGTTTTATGGGCGGCTTTGGCCACGACCTGCGCTCACACGAGCTGGCGCACTCCTGGTTTGGCAACAAGATCACCCTGGGTTCCTGGCAGCATATTTTTCTCAACGAAGCCTTTGCCACCTATGCCACCGGCCTCACCTTCGAGGAGATGTACGATGGCTACTACTGGGACATCTGGAAAAGCAATACCATCAACTCGGTGCTCTCTGCCCCCGACGGATCGGTTTTCGTAGAAGATACCGCCGACATCAGCAGGCTTTTCAGCGCGCGACTGTCGTATTACAAAGCTGCGATGTTGCTGCACATGCTGCGCTGGAAGATAGGCGACGAAGCGTTTTTTACAGCTTTGCGCAATTATGTAGCCGACCCGGCGCTGGCCTATCGCTTTGCCACGCTGCAGGATTTAATTTATCATCTGCAAAGTACCAGCGGAATTGACTTAACCGAGTTTTTTGACGATTGGTATTATGGCGAAGGGTATCCGCGCTATGGCATCAACTTGACGCAGCTCGAGGATGGTAAGATAAAAATCATCATCCATCAGCAGCAGTCACACCCGTCGGTAGATTTTTATGAAATACCAGTGCCGGTTACAGTTTACGGTACTACCGACAGCATCGTTTACCGCTGTGATCCACAGTTTTCGGGGCAGGAATTTATTTTTGAGAATCCCGGCTTTGAAATGATTTCGGCCAGCTTTGATCCGGAACGCTGGCTTCTGGCAAGTCTCGATTACCTTTCACTTTCGGCTGATGAGCCGGACATCCAAACAATAAATATCTATCCAAACCCGGCAACCAAAGCGGTGCATATTTTTGTTCCTGATCTCAAAATCAAAAAAATATCCATCACCGACGAGGGCGGCAAAAAGGTGTTTGACCAAAATTACAATGTGGTGAATGAAACCATTGTAGTGGATGTTTCATCCTGGAAACCGGGCGTTTATTTCGTTACCATCAAAACAGACCAAGGTGTGGTAAACGGAAAAATCGTCACCACACGGTAAAAAAAACACAAAAATATTATTGGAATAAAACCTTCCCGGTCATCTCCTTTGGAATATCCATGCCCATCAGCGCCAGGATGGTTGGGGCTATATCGGCAAGGATTCCGTTGCTGATTTTTTTATACCTTTCGGAAACCAGGATACATGGCACGGGATTAAGCGAGTGCGCCGTATTGGGCGAACCATCAGGATTAACGGCATTGTCGGCGTTGCCATGGTCAGCAATAATCAATACTTCATAACCATTTGCTTTTGCTGCATCAACAACTTCATGCACACATTGATCAACAGTGGCAACGGCCTTTAAAATGGCTTCATAAACTCCGGTGTGCCCTACCATATCGCCATTGGCAAAATTGAGGCATACAAAATCGACCTCCTGTTTTTTCAGCTCTTCCACTATAGCATCCTTTACGAGGAAAGCACTCATTTCGGGTTGCAAATCATAGGTGGCTACTTTGGGCGACTGTATTAAAATGCGTTTTTCACCTTCAAACTCTTGCTCCCTGCCCCCCGAAAAGAAAAAGGTAACATGGGCATATTTTTCGGTTTCGGCTATCCTGATTTGTTTTTTGCCAGCGGCTGACACCACTGCCCCAATCGTATTCTCCACATTGTCTTTATCATAAATTACATTGATACCCTTAAAAGAATCATCGTAATTGGCCATGGTATAATATTGCAAATCGAGGGTGTGCATGCCATGTTCTGGTAAGTTCTTCTGTGTAAGTGCAGTTGTAATCTGGCGTAGCCTGTCAGTCCTGAAATTAAAACAAATCACCACATCATCTTCTTTGATTTCGCCAATGGGCTTGTCATTTCCATCGACCATAACTATAGGTTTGATGAATTCATCCGTCACAGCTTCATCGTACGATTCCTGCATCGACTGTAGAATATCAGTTGAATGTTTGCCTTGCCCATTCACCATCAGATCGTAACCCATTTTTATCCTTTCCCAACGCTTGTCCCGATCCATAGTATAGTAGCGACCAGTAAGTGAGGCTATCTGTCCATTTGAATGCTGCAGATGATTGAGTAGGTTTTTTACAAATCCTTTTCCACTTTTTGGATCGGTATCGCGGCCATCAGTGAGAGCATGAATAAAAACATTTTCCAATCCGTAATCCATGGTTAAATCGCAAAGTTTATAAAGGTGCGTATCCATTGAATGTACGCCGCCATCAGAAACCAACCCGAGGAAATGAACAGCTTTGTTATTTTCTTTTGCATAGGTAAATGCTTTTACCAGCTGTGGATTCTTTGCTATCGAATTATCTTTTACTGCCAGATTGATCCTCACCAAATCCTGGTAAATAATCCTCCCGGCACCAATATTGAGGTGGCCAACTTCCGAGTTTCCCATTTGTCCGTCGGGCAGGCCAACGTTTTCACCGCTGGTCAGCAATTCAGCGTTTGGATATTTTTTCATCAGGCCGTCGATGTAAGGCGTTTTTCCGTTAAAAATCGCATCAGCTCTCGATTTGTCCCCTTTTCCCCATCCGTCAAGGATCATTAATAATACTTTTCTATTACTATCGTGTGTCATATGTTCTTAATTTTAAATCTATCAAATAAACAACAATCTAGTGATTTTAGCCTTTAAGTGTGCAAAATTAGCTTTTCATGATGGAACAATCAACAAGAAGGCTTTGTTTTGCGGGTTGTTTTGCCAAAATTTCATTGTATTTTTGTTTTTTTTTAAATAATTATTAAATGAAAAAGTGGGTTATCCCCGACATCCACGGATGTGCGAAAACACTAAAGGTTCTGCTGGAACGACAAATACAGCCCTTCAGGGATGATTTGCTGATATTCTTGGGCGACTACATCGACCGCGGGCCTGACTCCAAAGGTGTGGTTGATTATCTTATGCAACTTCAGGCCGATGGTCAGCAGATGATTGCCCTGCGAGGCAACCACGAAGAGTATCTGCTGTTGGCCAACGAAAAAGACAAAGAGCTGCAGAAAGGTTTCTTTTCCAAACTAAAGAAAAACCATCTCTTCGACAAGTGGCAGCGACATGGCGGCAACAACACCCTGCAGAGCTTTGGCATAAAACATCCGCGACAGTTGCCTCAGATTTATTTGGATTGGTTTGACAGCCTGCAGCTTTTTGCACAGCAGGAGAATTTCCTCTTCGTCCATGCCGGGCTCAACTTTGAGCGACGCGATCCGCTGGAGGATAAGCATGCCATGCTCTGGAGCCGGTCGTTTGTAGCAAACCCCGAAAAAATTGGAGGGCGCGTTGTAGTTCATGGCCACGTGCCTGTGAGCCTTTCTTTTATCCAAAGCCAGATAGCCGACGAAACAAGTAAATACATCCCGCTCGACAACGGCTGTTATTTGAGTGGTAATAATGGAATGGGAAATCTACTGGCTTTCGAGCTTACTACCCGCCAGCTTTTGGTGCAGCCAGGTTTGGATTTTGTGTAAAACCATCTTTAGCTCTCAATTCATGTGTTCGGATTAGGTTTTATCTAAGCCGTATCTATTCTTGCAGGCTGTGCCTGCTTTTTTATAAAATAAGAGCGTAATGAAAAACAGGCAAAGCCTGTAAAAATAAACAGGACGGGGTACAGCCTCGTCTAAACACCCAGTCTCAGTCGGCGGCCTTCAGCCCTAATCCTACCGGATCATTATAATTTTATAAACGAGCTCGCGCAGCAGCTCGCCATCCTGCACCGCCGCACTGTCGACGCCTTTGGCCATCTGGTCGTACTGGCGCAGCAACCCAAGTACGCAGCGCACCTGTGTGGTGGTATAATTTTTAGCTGCCTGCTGATAATCTTGTACAAAAAAAGGACTTACAGATAACTGTGAAGCGGCATTCCTCTGACTTTTATCTTTTAGAAACTGGTAATGAAACACCTTGCGGAAATAGGCAAAAAGCATCACCAGCACGAATACTGCCGAAAACTCTTTGGGGTTGCTGCCAAAGTAATTAACAATGCTGATGGCGCGCGGAAAGTCGCGCTTTCCCAGCGCATTTTGCAATTCAAAAATATTGTAGTCCTTGCTGATACCGATATTTTGTTCCACATTTTCAGCCGTAATTTCCGCTCCCGTCTCCAGATTTAGCACCAGCTTACCTATCTCATTTTCTATTTTACTAAGATTGGTTCCGAGGCTCACTGCCAGGAGTTGGGTTACTGATGGTGATAAAGTGAATCCACGGGCAGTTATTTGCTTTTGAATAAAGTCGGGCACCTGGTTTTCATAGAGCTGCTTCGATTCAAAAAACACTGTGTTGCTTTTGAGCAGTTTTCCCAATTTGGTTCGGGCATCAACTTTTTTGTATTTATAATCAAAAACCAAAACCGTCGAAGGAACCGGCTTTTGCAGGTAAGCCAGCAGGCTTTTGCTGTCGGCAAGCTGACGCAGATGCTGTGCTTCGCGCACAATCACCACGCGGTGGCTGGCCATAGCGGGGTATTCCTTGGCATACGAAACTATCTGGTCTTCGGTAGTTTCGAGGCCGTAGAGCACGGTGAGGTTAAAGCTCTTCTCATCGTCGGTGAGCACCTCATCTTCGAGCATGCGACTGATCTTATCGATAAAAAAAGGCTCATCGCCGGTTAAAAAATATACCGGGTCGAAAATCTTTTTTTTGATACGTTCGACGATAGTTCCAAAATCCATTACAAAAAGATATTTTTTAAAACCGCAGGTGTTTAACGGTCTGACGGTTTTCGATGAGTTGCTTCAGTGAATCGATGCCGATAAGAAGGTGGTCGTTAAGGAAACGGTCGGTGACGAGCTGATCGCTGGATTCGGTTTTTACGCCGGTAGAAATCATGGGCTGGTCGGATACCAGCAGCAGTGCGCCGGTAGGAATTTCGTTGGCAAAGCCTACTATAAAAATGGTAGCTGTTTCCAGGTCGATGGCCATGCTGCGTGTTTTGCGCAGGTGTTTTTTCACCTTGTCGTCGTGCTCCCACACGCGGCGGTTGGTGGTATATACTGTCCCGGTCCAGTAGTCGCGGCCATGCTCGCGGATGGCGGTGGAGATAGCTTTTTGCAGGTTAAAGGCAGGCAGCGCTGGCACTTCTATCGGGAAGTAATCGTTGGAAACACCATCGCCTCGGATGGCTGCGATGGGAAGGATCAGGTCGCCCAGCTGGTTTTTCTTTTTCAGCCCGCCACATTTTCCCAAAAACAGAGCGGCTTTGGGTTTGATGGCGCTCAGCAAATCCATAATGGTAGCGGCGTTTGCACTTCCCATTCCAAATTTTATCATGGTAATGTCGCCAGCAGTAGCGCTGGGCATGGAACGATCCAGCCCTTTTATCTCTACGTTGTTCATCTCAGCAAACAATTCGAGGTATTTGGTGAAATTTACAAGAAGGATGTATTTGCCGAAATCTTCAATTTGTGTCCCGGTGTAACGCGGCAGCCAATTTAAAACGATATCTTTTTTGGTCTTCATAAACTAAATTTTGGCAGCAAAAGTAATGGAAAAGCGCCTATAAAAGATACTTTTGCACCAATGACTGAAAACATTCAACAGCTCAACTTGCCAGAATATGCGCTGCGCTTGCGCGAACAGGACGGCCGTCGCGAAATCTTCGACAGCATCCGGCGCCTGTGGGTTGCCCTCACGCCCGAGGAGTGGGTGCGCCAAAACTTTGTACGCTACCTGGTAACGGAGAAACAAATGCCTGAAATGCTTATCGCAATAGAAAAATCATTGACTTTAAACAGCCTTACCAAACGAACGGATATACTTGTCCACAGTCGTCAGGGCAAGCCTTTGCTGCTGGTCGAATGCAAAGCGCCGCAGGTAGCCATCGACCAAAAAGTGTTCGAGCAAATAGGCCGTTACAATCTGGCGCTACAGGTAAAATATCTGGTGGTAACCAACGGCCTGCAGCACTATTGCGCACGCATTGATTGGCAAAATCAGCAATTTAATTTTTTAAAAGAGGTACCCGATTACACCCAACTCGAAGACTAATCCAGCGCCTGCTGTAGTTTTTTCAGCTCAGCAGCCTTGTCGGGATTTCTGGAGTTTTCGTAAGAAAAAATGAGATTATTCATTACCCGCCTGATGATGGTGACATTGTCGCAAGGCAAAAAATAACGGTCTTCCTGCTCCAGATTGATCTGTCGCAAAAACATCTCTACCTCGCGCTGGGTAAATACCGCTCCATTGTTGAAAACATTCAGGTAAAACTGAACCTGCCTACGCGTCACTGTGGAGTAGTCAGTTACAAAATCGTTGAGGTAGGCCAGGATAAAATTCTGTGGAAGATTGATTCCGTAAATCGGCACTTTTAGACTTTGTGCTACCACCATATAAATGATACTCAAAGAAATCGGGTTGGCCTTGCGCGTTTCGAGTACCGTATTGACATACGAATTTTGCGGCGACTGAATATCACGTTTGTTGCCGCGGAAGCCATGCACGTCATAAAAAATATGGTTAATAATTTTTACCTTTTCCAGCGGCGTGAGGTTGTTGTTGATTTCGAGCCACACATCCTGAATGATCTGACCAACCTGGTCGGTGATGGTTTTTTCGTTGAGCTCCGGATATTGATATTTGGCTACCAGAATAAAACCGGCAAGCAGATCCTGATTGGGTGTATTGCGCCAAAGGTTGAATTGATGAAAATTGTGATCGAATTGTATGGTATGGATAATTGTCTCAATACGCTTTTGCACCTGCCCGTCGGCGTTAGTATCCCAGGCTTCTTCGAGCAGCGGAACAGCATCTAGTCCGTAGGCAAAAATCTTATTGCGCACCTGATCAAACATGGTTTGATCGGGCTCGTCGATAAGGCTCACCAGCGCATTAAGCTCACGATTTAAAGGTTTTTCTGACATGATTAGCGTTACTTTCTATAAATAACAAAAAACATTTTTAAAGGTTATCACACAAAAATAAAATTGTAAGTTTGTGATTTACTTTTGCTTGCATGTAAACGTTCGCCTATGTTTTTAAACCACAAATCGCTCATCTTATTATTTCTGATAGCTTTTGTGCTTACGCAATGGTCGTGCCAACGTGGACGCAGCAACCAGGCTGATTCTCCGGAAGAGTGGACCACCAAAGATCTCACCGAAAGTAACCTTCAATTTATCCTGACATTTTATCCACGCATCGCAGAAGCTAATAAAAAGGTAATGACCGACCGAGCGCGCCTGCTCGATCTGCGCAACGACTACCGGTACGTCATCCGAAAAAATAATCACTTCGGTTGGATCAACCAGCTTGCCGAAGAGTATGGCTACGGCGAGAACTTTTTTAACGACAGCCTGACGCGACGGGAATACAAAGCACAAATAGACACCCTGCTCTACCGCGTCGATTATATCCCCGAAAGGCTTGTTATGGCGCAGGCTATCGTCGAGTCGGGCTGGGGAAAAAGCAAATTTGCCCGGCAAGGAAACAACTACTTTGGAATTCGATGCTACCGTCCCGGCTGCGGCATGGCTCCCCGCGACATCGATAACCCAAGCTTTTACGTGCGCTCCTTTCCCACAGCACAAGACGCTGTGGACAAATATCTGAATATGCTCAATTCAGGTTTTGCTTACGAAAATCTCAGGAAACAACGCCATTCTTTACGCATCAAAAGTAAGTACCCCGACGCATTGCTCATGACGAAGGGTTTGAAAAGATATTCAGAAAAGAAATCAGAATACATCAACCTGGTCGAATCCATCATCAACGATTATTTACCTGAAAATCTTCAGGACTTTGTCGAGTATCACAATAATTTTGATAATCTTACTGATGAAAATAACTGATACCGCTTACGCTAAATAATTTTTAACCAACACCTGATATCATGAACAAACTATTACTTGTTGCAACCGCAATCATTATAATAATTCCCGGATTATTATTTTCACAAACACCTGCCAATCGTGCAGCTTTGCAGACTTTTTCGGCTGAGAAAGAGGCCATTTTTACCAACGAAAAAAATAAAGCAACCGAATATGCTTTGCGCAATAACATCCCGCTTACCATCGAAACCGGCACCACCTTTATGGAGCTGATGCAGGTAGGCGCTGAAGGACAACTTTACTATTACACCACCCACAACGCCACTTCGGCCAAAACTACTTCCACCAACAAAGTACATCCGGGAGCCGGCTATGGTTTTGCGCTGGATGGAGCCGGAATGACAGTGCACGAGTGGGATGCCGGTGCCGTACGTGCCAACCATCAGGAATATAGCGGTCGCGTTACGCAAGTGGACAATCCATACAACACCCATTATCACTCGACACACGTGGCCGGCACCATGATAGCTTCGGGCGTGCAGAGTGCTGCAAAGGGCATGGCACCCGCCGCCCACCTCAACGCTTATGACTGGGACAACGATAAATCAGAGATGGCCGCCGCCGGAGCCAATGGCGCGCTGGTATCCAACCACTCCTACGGCTATCTCAACGGCTGGTCATCGAACGGCGGTAGCTGGACCTGGTATGGTGATCCATCCATCAGCACCCTCGAAGATTACAGCTTTGGATTTTATGATGAACAAGCCCACGACTGGGATTACATCGCGCGCAACGCACCTTATTATCTCATCGTCAAGTCGGCTGGTAACGACCGCGGAGAAGGTCCGAATGGCGGCGCTTATCCAAAGGATGGCCCTTATGATTGCATCGGCAATGCCGGTGTAGCCAAAAATATCCTTACCGTTGGTGCTGTAAACGATATCCCAAATGGATACTCCCAGCCCGGCGACGTGGTGATGAGCTCTTTCAGCTCATGGGGGCCTGCCGACGACGGACGTGTAAAGCCCGACATCGTCGCCAACGGTGTTGGCCTTTATTCCTCGGATGATGCCAGCAACAGCGCCTATGAAACACTCAGCGGTACCTCTATGTCCGGGCCATCCGCTGCCGGTTCGCTTATTTTGCTGCAGCAACATTACCAGGCCACACACGGCACAGGCAACTTGATGAAAGCTGCGACACTAAAAGCATTGGTAATAAATACCGCCGACGAGGCAGGTCCCAATTCGGGGCCAGACTATATGTTTGGCTGGGGATTACTGAACACCTACAAAGCTGCTCAAAAAATTACCGAGAGCAACTCGCTCGCTGTTATCAAAGAATACAACCTCAACAATGGCGCGACTTTTACCCGATCGGTGCAGGCTTCGGGCGATGGCCCACTGATGGTAACCATCGTTTGGACAGATGTGCCGGGCACTCCTGTGGCTCCGCAGCTCGACCCACTCGATCCGATGATCGTCAATGACCTCGATCTGCGGGTAACGCGCAACAGCTCCACCTGGTATCCCTGGAAACTCAATCCCACCAACCCGTCAGCTGCTGCCACACGCTCCGGAAAAAACTATGTGGACAATGTAGAACATCTCGTAATCGACAACCCCATCGCAGGCCAGTATTACACGATACTTGTGAATCATGCCGGCACGTTGAGCGGCGGCTCACAAGCCTACTCAATGATCGTCAGCGGTATCACGCAGCAGCCCACTGCTCCGCCGGTTGTTGATTTTCATACAGCTAACACTACCGTTTTTATAGGCGCTGATGTACAGTTTACTGATCTTTCCACTCAATTCCCCTACACCTGGAACTGGACTTTTGAAGGGGCAGTTCCGGCCACTTCTTCACAACGCAATCCTATCGTAGTTTTCGACACACCAGGAACCTACGATGTATCCTTGACCGCCTCCAACGCTTTGGGTTCCGGCACCAAAATAAAAACAAATTATGTGACCGTGGATGTGATGCCGATAAGTTACTGCACCTCGGCTGGAGGCACTTACACTTTAGAATGGATTAGCAAGACACAGTTCAACAATTTCAGCAATCCATCGGGAGCCGCGGGTTACACAGACTTTACCAATCTGGTGCTGGATTGGGAACCGGGGGAAACGATCAACTTCACGCTAACACCTGAATTTGGCACGTGGTGGACCTACAACGAGTACTGGCGCATCTGGATAGATTACAACAAAGATGGCGATTTTGATAATGCGGGCGAGCTGGTGTTTACTTCCACGGGGAGTAAACAGGCCGTTTCAGGATCGTTTGTGGTTCCCTCCACTGCCAATGGCACTACCCGCATGCGTGTCTCCATGAAATACAATGGCTTGCCCACTCCCTGCGAAAATTTCGACTATGGAGAAGTAGAAGACTACACGGTTCGCTTTAACACGCCGCTCTCTGCAACCATTGATCTACCGGAAGGATGGAGCGGTTTCTCGCTGCCTTTCGAGCCGGAACAAACCACGATAAACGATATTTTTGGTGCTTCCGCAAATGATATTATTATTTTACAAAACAATAATTCCATCTATTGGCCAGCCATGCAGATCAACACTTTTACAGGATGGGATGTTGCCACCGCCGGACAACTAAAGATGGCCCAATCGCGCCAACTCACCGTGCAAGGCACTGCTACCAGTGGCACACTGAATTTTGCTGCAGGATGGAATTATTTGCCTGTAACGAGCATGTGCAACGTTGACCTCACCGAGCTGCTGTCGCCGGTTATTGATAACGTGGTAATGGTAAAAAGTATCGCCGACATCCACGTTTTCTGGCCAGATGCTTCGGTTTATACCCTGCAGGTGCTGCAACCTGGCAAAGCTTATTTTGCCAATTTCGATGCACCGGTAACCGTTACTTTTCCGGATTGTGCCGGTAAATCATTAAAAGCTCAAAACCTAAATCCTGTTGTGCCACAGAGATGGCCAACCGTTTCGTCGACGGCTGTTTCGCACATTATTCGGATAGACGCCTCTGTTGTAAATGGGTTGGAACCTGGCGACATTTTGGGCGCCTTCACTACCTCCGGCCAATGTGCAGGAGCTGTAACCCTCACCGGCAGCGCCGATGCACTGGTACTTTGGGGCGACGACGCTACAACTTCCGCCAAAGAGGGATTTGACACCGAAGAAACCATTACTTTTCGGCATTGGGCTTTTGCCTCAGATAAGGAACAAATATGCGAAGTGGTTTTTGATGAAATGTTTCCGCAGCAGCTTCCGGAGTTTGTTGCTAATGGAATATCCGCCATCAAAGCTATCGACTTTATTACAACAATAAATGCTGGTGAGACTGCCTCCATTAACGTAAGTCCAAATCCATCGTCGGGATTATTTAACATTCAAAATTTGCGGGGAACAGAAACGGTGAAAGTGATCCGAATGGATGGCACCGCCGTAACCACCCTGTTGCCAAATGCCACAAGCTGCAAGCTCGACTTATCGCGACAAGCAGCAGGTATTTATTTATTAAAAATCACATCGGAACAAGAACATTATAGTCAAAAGATCATCATCAGATAAATCTAACATGGGGTTATGAAAAAACAGTCTTTGTTGAAATGTATGCTTGCCGGCTTGGAATTGCGAACAATTACCCGGTTATATTCACGGTGTGACTTTCAATTTCATGAATGCTGCTTTTTTTAATCCAACAGCTTGTAATCTTTCAAATTATCCTATTTTCACGCAGGTTTTTATAAAACTTTTGAACAGTGAGAACTCTGGCTTCAGCTTGCGTTTTGGTTATGAAGATGATGGATAATTTTAAAAAATCAAACCGTCGTATTCTTCTGCTTTTAATGTCGCTACCGCTCTGGGTCGGGGCGCAAACAATCAATTCCGACAGTTTGTTAAGTCTGCCTGACGCTCCGCAAGGCTCCGGACGAATTGAACTGCTTTGCCGTCTGGCCATCGAGAATTTTAATAAAAACCCCCAGGTTTCACTCGTGTATGCGAATGAGGCAGTAAGGCTTGCCCTTGAGAGCGGGAACAAAATTTCAGTAAGCGATGCCCTGAAAGTAAAAGCTGATGCCTTGTTTTATCTCGACAGCATCAAACCGGCCACATTTACTTATCTGCAGGCGCTTGAAGCGGAGGAATTACTGGAAAATCCGAGGCCTGAAAAAATGATTTATCGGTTTGCCGATATTGGTTTTTGCTACCAGGAAATGGGTTTGTTTGATAAAGCTATAAATTATTATGAAGATGCTTTGGCCATAGCCAGATCTATTGGTGATACCTTAGAAATTGCCACAAACCTGTCGAATATTGCTATTTCGTTTAAAATGCTTGGCAAATACGGAGAAGCCATTGAAGCTTTTAACCAGACGCTGGAATTGGATAAACTGCAAGGCAATGAGACTGATCTGGCCGGAGATTATAACAACATTGGCGCGGTGTATCAGGCCTGGGCTGAATATGGCCTGGCCATCGAGTTTTACGAGAAAGCGCTGGAAATCGACTTTCGCCTAAACAATCGCCACAAACTCTCAATTCGCTATAGCAATATTGCGCAGGTTTATCTGGCGTGGGACAGTATCGCGGAAGCCGTCAATTATTTTAATAAAGCGCTGGAGATAGACCGGGAGATGAATGCCTCCATTAAAATTGCAACCCGGTTGCAGGGACTCGGCATGAGTTACCTGGCAGCGAAAGATTATAGTAAAGCCATCCGACACTTGAAGGAGGCGCAAAAAACTTTTGAAACGCTGCATTACGACTTTAAAACTGCGCATGTACTGGCTGTGATTGGTCAAGCCTATATGGCACTCAACGATCAGGTAAAAGCAGAAGATTTTTACCAGCAAAGCCTTACGCTCTCGCAGCAGCTCAATCTGAAACCAACCGTTGTGGAAGCAGCTAAAGGACTTTATGACCTTTATAAAAAACAAGGGAATGATAAAAAATCGCTCACCTATTTCGAGATTTATAAAATGACCGAAGATTCCATATTTTCGGAGGCCAGCGCCCGACAGATCAATGAGTTTGAAATACGATACGAAACTGAGAAAAAGGAAAACGAAAACCGCTTGCTAACCAAAGATGTGCAGTTGCTAACCAAAGACATAGAGATAAAAACCAGGACGCAATGGCTGATGGGGACATTTATTATTGCTTTGATATTTGTTTCGCTGGCGCTGTTTTATGCCTTTCGGCTAAAGAGAAAGTCGCTGCTGCAAAGCAAGGTTTTATATGAAAAAGAAACGGAACTCAACAAGTTGAAAATTGACCAGGCTGAAAAGCGGAACCAGCACCTGCAGGAGGTTCTATTTGCTGAGAAAGAAATCAAGCGCTTGCAGGCAGCAAGCCTCGAGCAGAAAAACCACGAGCTGACCTCAGCAGCCATTCTTATTGCCAACAAAAATGAGGTGTTCGACAATCTGGCCAAACTTGCCGATAAAATGGATTGCGAAAATGGCCAGGGACATCCGGAAATTAAAAAAGAGATGCTGCGTGAGATTGAGCGCCAGACCGACATCGAAAACCAGTGGGAACAATTCAAGGGGCATTTCGAAAGCATTCATAAATCCTTTTTTTCCACTTTGCGTGAAAACAACGCAACACTCACGCAGCCCGACCTGCAGTTGTGCGCCTACATCAAGCTAAACATGGCCACCAAAGAGATTGCCCGGCTGATGAACATCACCCCCGAATCGGTGAACACCCACCGCTACCGCTTGCGCAAAAAGCTGACTTTACCCTCCGAAGAAACGCTGGACAGCTTTATTCACACTATTTAAAACATCAAAAGCTTAGTTTTTTCTGAATCAAAATCGACATATTTGTACAATTATGTCGAATGGCGATCGACATAATTGCCGATATTTGTCGATTACTACTCAAATTTGGATGGCGCTATTCCTGCTTCGATGGTTTGATCAAAAGAACTTCCAATCAACTTCTACCAATTCTTATATGGGTTTTTTGATAGTCGCGCATTGTAATAGCGTGTCTTGCCGGTCACCTCTTTGCCCAGCCAATCTGGCTTTTCGAAAGGATGATCCTCGGACGGAAGTTCGATTTCAGCTATGATCAGGCCTTTGTTGTCTCCGTGAAATTCGTCCACTTCAAATTTTAATCCGCCGGCCTCGGGAACGATATTGCGTGTTTTGTCTATTATTCCTGGCTCGCAAAGTTCGAGGAGTTCTTTGGCCTCTTCAATCGTGATTTCCTTTTCCCATTCGTAGCGGCTTGCGCCCGATGCGCTGCCAATGCCTTTGATGGTTAAATAGCCATTGTTGCCCATGATGCGCACCCGCACCGTGCGCTCGGGTACAGAGGATAAAAAGCCCTGAATGATCCGGGTTTTCGTGCTTACGAAAGGATGAAAGTCGCCTTTCACCAAAAATTTGCGTTCGATTTCTTGTGCCATGTTGGTTTTTAATTTGCTGGTTTTTTATCAATAATTCCTGTTGCTCGCTATTGTTCTAAATTCTTTTGTCCAAACCATTGAAATCCTTTATCGATAGTATTTCCCTGCGCTCGTTATAGATTTTGATGATCAACTCACCGAAAAGCGTGTTGGCCCAGGCAAACCACGAGCGGTTATAGTCGGCAGGATTATCTTTATGGAAAGCTTCGTGCATAAATCCTGTGCCGGCGTGGGTTTGCCGAAGCATAGCAAGGCATTTTATAATTTCATCATCGTCGGTGCTGGTCATGGCGCGGAGGATAATTCCCATCGGCCAGATTTTCTCTTTCCCCGTATGCGGACTTGCCTGCCCTTCGGCTGTACGTCCTTTTAAATACCAGGGATTGGAATCGTTCAGCAAAAACCTTCGGGTGTTTTTGTATAAAATATCATCCGGTTTGTGTGCGCCCAGATAGGCCAGCGACATGAGCGAGGGAACGTTGGCATCATCCATAAAAAGCCGGTTGCCAAATCCGTCCACTTCGTAGGCATATATTTCGCTAAAATCCTGATGCGTGGCAATTGCGTACTTTCTTACGGCTGCATCCACCTCATTGGCCAACGCGGCGCATTCGTCGGCAAAGAGTTTATCATTCAGTACATTTTTATAAATTTCGGTCAACTGGCGCAAAGAGATTACTGCGAAAATATTTGAAGGAATCAAAAAGGGAAAGAGCGTTGCGTCATCGGAAGGTCGAAACATGGAAGCGATCATTCCCACCGGCCTGATGGGTCTGCCCGTGCCGTTAAAAATAGGCGCATCAATCATTTGCGTGGTTTCCCTTACAAAAAAGTAGGGGGAGGTTCCATCTTTGCGTTGCTCGGTTTTAAAAGTTTTTACGATCAGTCGCATGGCCTCATCCCAAACCTTATCAAAAATGGAAGCGTCGCCACTCAATTTGTAATATTCGTGCGACAACCGAACCACGTAGCACAACGAATCGATTTCCCACTTTCGCTCGTGTACACCGGGTATTGGCGAGGGCTTGTCGCTTTTCCAATCCGATTCTTTATCCAAATCTTTATAAAAAGCATTGGCGTACGGGTCTTTCAAAACACATTTTACCTGACGGTTTACCAGGCCTTTGATGAGCAACCTGAGTTTCTCGTCTTTTCCGATCAACGGCATATATGGCCACACCTGGGCTGTGGAATCGCGAAGCCACATTGCGTCGATGTCGCCGGTGATGATGAAAGTATCCGGCTTGCCATCGATGATTTCAAAGTCGATAGTGGTGTCCAAAGTATTGGGGTAGCAATTCTCAAACATCCAGGCAAGCTCCTGGTCGCTGATGGCTGCTTTTACCTCAGCCAACAAACCTTCAACCGCCGGGCTGGTAAAAGTTCTTGCTGATAATGGCGGCCGGTTGGAAATAAATTTTTCTCCCGGGACTATCACAGAAGCCATCGAATGGAAAGAAGCCATGCTAAGTCCTCCGATGGCCAGGCTGTTTTTGATAATGAAATCGCGTCTGTTCATTTGCTATAAAAAATCAAAAGTTGAATCACAAATCTAAAGGGTTAGTACCGCTGGGTTTGTCTGACACTCCATTTCTCTTCAGCTATTTTGTAAACATAAAACATTTTTTGTTCTTGAGTCTTTAAAGAGAATAGCTGCATGAAATGCGTCCAACTCAATTGTGTCATCAGTGATGTCACAATCTCAATATTGGGAAATTCTTCAGCAAATTGCATCATTCTCCGCAAGTTGCGAATTTCAAAGCTTTTACTAAAAGCCTCAGCTAATTGTCGTGCCACTGAAACGACAATTTTTTTTCCATACTCTGCCCGTTCATTCTTCAGAACATGCTCGTTGGTTTTTTTGCCAACATGCCAATACGTTATGGTAAGGGCACTGTTCACCTGCGAAACTGCCTGCTGTTTCCCGTGCTCTATAATTTGCGCAAGGTCGCTGAATAGTAATTTTTCAATTTCGTTGCTCATAATTAAGGCATTTTAAAATTTAATGCCCGAATCGCACATTTTCAGTACAATGGTGACTTTCGGATGCAAGGCTTTTTACATCCACATTTCTTATAACCTTCTATTTACACTAAGGCAAAAGTATCAAATTTACGAAGCCTTTCCACTAGCAAAAACCCACTTCGCTTCAAATCTGAAGTTTTATCGCATTTGAGCCTCCTCATTTCCAGCCTCTTTGGCTTTGTCTATTGTTTGTCTATTGCCATAATTTGGCTAATGCTGAACCCTGTTCTACTTTCACCATTGCAAATTAAAACGCACCCGATTATGAAACACATTCAAATAATTATTTCGGGAAATGTCGAAGATACCGGCTTCCGGTTTTATGCACTACGCGGCGCCAGCATGCTGGGAATTTTTGGGTGCGTGATGATAAGGCAGGAGCAGTTGGTGGTGGAGGCCGAAGGGGAAGAGAGCCGGCTTGATGCTTTTGTAGAATGGTGCAACAAAGGGCCTGAAAGCGCCATTGTAACCTCACTCGTTACAAACGAAAAACCTGTTTTTGGATACGATGATTTCAAAATTCTTTAACCTAATACTTAATATTATGAAAAAAATTGTACTTTTTTTATCAGTAGCTCTTCTGTGGGGTGCTGTGGCAGCCCAGAACAGAGACCTTGTGAACCTCAAACTGCAGCAGGATGAAAAGCTGGTGCAGCTTGCACAGGAAACCCTTATCAGCATGGAAGCCGACAAGGCTGAAGCCATTCAAATGGCAACACAAAAAAACTGGGCGCCAGAAGCCGAAACAGAGGATTATCCAACTCGGGGGGTGACCGCTACGAACGTTTGGACTGGCGCTTTTAACTATTACTGGCACAATGCAGGCAACTGGAGCCTTGGCCATATCCCCACGGCCACCGAAGATGTGATTATGACGTCGGCGGGTTATCACCCTCCCAGTGTTGCCAGTAGTTATGATGAAGCCTGTAGGGATCTTACCATCCAAAGCGGTGCAGGACTTATTATTGCTGGATTGACCCTGACGGTTAATGGCAATCTGACTATAAGTGGAAATCTGGAAATGAATAACGCTACAGGTGTGCTTACTGTTTATGGCAATGTAACCTGGAAAGCCAATTCAACAGCAGGCTTTACAGCCGCTGCGCCATTTCATGTACATGGAGAGTGGCTTTTTGAAAGTGGAGCCAATGCTAATCTGGCCAATGGTACCATTTTATTCTGGGGAACAACAGATAAATATATTACCAGCAATTCATTAACCAGCTCATTTAACAATGTCGGAAGCTACAAATCAGGTGGTGCAAAACTTGGTATCAGTTATAATTCAACACAAGCCCTGAAGATAAATGGAGATATCTATGTGCATCCGGGGGCAATCTTTGGCATTTACAATACTAAGGATGTTAAATTGAAGGGAAGTATAAATTCAAACGGATCCTTTATCTGCAGCTTTGGTAAACTTGTTCTGAATGGAGCTTCACAATCCCTGCGGATGAACGTGGATAATTATTTCAATAACCTTACCTTCAACCAGAGTGGTACCGTAATTGTCAATACCTCAAACACCAATGTCCTGAATGTTAAAAAGGATGTGGTGATATCCTCCGGAGTTTTCAGTTTGCAGGATAGGACTATGAAAGTTGGTGGAAACTGGACTAACAATGTGGGAACATCTGCATTTAACGAAGGTACCAGTCGCGTGATATTTAATGGCACCGGTCACAATTATGTAAAAACCAGCGAAACCTTTAATATCATCGAAGCCAACATGGGTAATGCCTTGCGAGTGGATAATGCAAGCAGTGTTGTAACATGTAATCAATACGACTGGACAACTGGAGGTATTGATGTGGTGGCCGGAACATTTACTGCTTTAGATCTTTTTGATAACGGGCTTTACGGCAGCTTCTACGTAAACCCCGGCGGGGTGATAAACCTCACCAACGATAGCTGGGTTGACCTGAATGGGGAAATCCATAATTTTGGCGGAACCATCAATGTTTCGGGTACAGTGAGTGACTGGCCTTATACCAACGATGCTCTGATTGAAATGACCAGCGGGGTAATCGATTTCAAAACCTGCGGGATCTCCATAAGGAATAATGCACGTACCTTAACCACCAACATTAGCGGCGGCACTATTCGCATGGCCAACAATTTTAAAAACGAAAGGACAGATGTCAGCCTCTCAAGCTTAACTGTGGAAATGTATGGCCCAAGCGATGCTACCTTGTTCCTTGCCGAGGGCAAACCCATTCGATATTTAAAAGTGGACAAAGTAGCGAGTGATGGGATGCCCCCATCACAACAGCAAAACCGCGATGGAAGCCTGCCCACAGATAACAGCAAGGCTAATAATGTGAATCTCGTTTCCGATATTATTGTAAACGACGATGTAAACATCAATGGTGGTTCATTAAGCTTGAATAGTTTTGAAGCTACTGTAAATAATTATCTTGTTGTTGATGATGGCGGAACCCTAATTATGGACAATCCGGCAGATGTAATAAATATGATCTATAAATATAGTCATTTGATTGTAAAAGAGGGAGGTTCCGCATTACTTTCTGCGGGTAATATTTATACCCAGGGTTGGATTCTTCCGCATGAGGGTAGCAGTTTTACAGCATCCCCTTACAATACCATTACCTTTACAGGAACTACCGGCGGTGGCCCATCATGCTTTGAACCCACAGCGGTTTATGGAAATATTGTAATCAACAAAAATCCCGGGCAAACTACCTATATCGATAATTTGGCCACAGAGCCTGTGGTAGTAGATGGCAATGTTACAATAAACGCTGGTAACATTTTTGAGCTGCAAAATAACACCTTAAATGTGCATGGCATCCTAACAGATAATGCCACCAGTTCGATTGTAGTTTACGATGTTTCAAAAAACCTGGCAGAATCATCCAGCACTCTGCTACCGGAGCAGCAAACAAATAAGGAATCCCGGGCCGGAACCCTCGAAATCGACACCGATTTTACGCTCAATGGCTTGCTCGATATTGCTGATGGAAATGTAAACGTACATGGCCGCTTTACCATGGCTGCAACCGGCTCGTTGATTATCGATGGCGGCACATTTATCGCCGACAGTCCCCATGTATACAAAGGCTGGGAATTCATACATGGCAACCTGCAAATGAGCGATGGCCTTTTTGAAATTACCCACAACAGCATCTACTTTAGTAACACGGCTAATACTTCTATTAGCGGAGGTATTCTTAGAAGCGGTGGAGCTTTTTATGCTACCGGCGCAGGAGTATTTGAACCTACAGGAGGCACTGTCGAAATAATCGGCAACACCTCTGATGGCACGATTTACTGTTCCGGTGGAAATTATTTTTACAATCTGCTTATCAACAAAGGCGTTGCTGATGACGCACCGCCCACGCCTTTGTTCGACCGGGAAGGAAACCCAATAGAGCAAACCAGGGGGAATACTGTTTTTGTATCTGACCTTGGCTCCCAGATTACTATCCTGGGCGATCTGACGATCGATGCCGGCACTTTAAATTCAAATAACCAAACAATAAGCATCGGCGGCGATTGGCTTAATAATGTGGGCGTATCAGCATTTGATGAAACCGCCGGCCGTGTAATATTTAACGGAACCGACCCACAGTTTTGTTCTACCGAGAATTTTAATATTCTTGAAATCAATAAGCCTTCTGAACTTTTATATAGCGTGGGTTCCAGCACCATCAATTGCGAGATTTACGACTGGACAAGCGGAGGACTTTGGATATCTCCCGGCAACTTTAGCGCTGCCGATCTGGCTGATGACGGGCTATTCGGATCGTTCGCCATTTTTGGTGGAACAATGGACTTGCACCAGGATGCCTTGCAGTATGTTGACCTCAATGGAGAGATCATTGTTGGCTACGACGCAACATTAAATGTTTACGGTGGTTACGGAGATAGCTGGTGGCCATACGGCGGTGACGCATCCATTACAATGGCGCATCCAACTGGTGTGCTCGATTTTAAAGATGTGGGAATTATTGTTAACAATTCTTACTCCTACACATTTACCGAGAACATTACTAATGGCACCATCAGAACGGCAGGAAACTTTATAGCTGAAAATGCTGCTTTCACTCCATTAGGTGGAACTATTGAGTTGTATGGTGGCATTGATGCAGGAATTATAAATATTGCGGGGAGTTATTTTCATAATCTCACCATCAACAAATCAGGAGGCTCCGATGGAGGCCCTGAGCCGCTCATTACTCAGGATCGCAATGGACAAACAATAACGCTTTCGCGAGCCAATCAGGTTAATCTCGGTGGTGATGTTTTTGTTAATGGCAATCTGACGGTCAATGCCGGAAAACTAAATATAGGAACCGCCGACTACGACATGACGTGTATTGGTAGCGCCAGCATCGAAAATGGCGCCACGCTCGAAATGTCGGCTTCAACTCAATTAAAACTCAATACCTCGCTGACGGTGAAAAATGGAGGAACCTTCCGGTCAACGGGCGCTGCTGGTCTTGAAAACCTGGTTACACACGCTGTCGCAACAAACCGTTATCTATTCGACGTTCAGTCGGGTGCCAATATTGCCGCCTCCAACACCATTTTTGAATACATGGGTGCAAATGGTATTAATATCGCCAGCGGCGCAGTGGTTGACCCTGCACAGGCGTTCAACAACTGTACTTTCCGCCAGGGCGCGTCAGCAAATACATTACTCACCATGAACAGCTCACAAACGCTCGAATGCACCGGAGCTGTGTTCCCGGCCAACAATTGGGGCGGAACCTACAATGTGAAGAAATCTGTTAATGCAGGCCGCATAACCTTTAATGATTACAGCGGTGGCTTTGCCGGTGCTGCCTACGAGAGCGACCCATACAACAGAATCGATTGGTTTACGCCGGGGCTTTCAGCTTCGCCGCTTACGCTAAATGTAACTCCTCCGGCAGGAACAGCTATCATCAACGTCACCTCCAACCTTGCCTGGACGGCTACCGAAAGTAGTGCATGGTTTTCAATCAGCCCATCCTCAGGAACCAATAACGGAACCATCACGGTTACTTATAACCAAAACACATCAGCCTCCGGACGTTCGGGAACCATCACTATTTCCGCTCCTTCCGTACCCAATGTTATCGTAACGGTGAATCAGGCAGGAGCAACATTGGCTGTAACGCCCGCCTCACAAAACGTAACTGCACCAGCAGGAACTACTACTTTTAGCGTAAGCTCTAATACCTTGTGGACGGTAAGCGAAAGCGTTTCCTGGTTTACCGTGGCGCCGATGAGCGGCACAGCCAACGGAACACTCACGGTAAATTATGAGCAAAACACAGCGACAACACCACGCACCGGGCAAATTACCGTTTCCTCAACAGGACTTCCAAATGTTGTTGTAACCGTAAGCCAGGCTGGTGCAGGAGCAACACTTACTGTAACTCCAACCAACCGTGACGTGACTGCAGCATCGGGACAAACCACCTTTGGCGTTGCTTCCAATACTTCATGGACGGTGAGTAAGAATGTTATCTGGCTAACCGTATCTCCCATGAGTGGCTCCTCAAATGGAACCCTTACGGTAAATTATGAGCAAAACACTTCGATAACTCCGCGTACAGGACAAATTACCGTTACCGTCGCCGGACTCACACCAGTAGTGGTAACGGTGAGCCAGGCCGGTGCAGGAGCAACACTTACGGTTACTCCGGCAAACCGTGATGTGACTGCAGCAGCGGGACAAACTACTTTCAGCGTTGCCTCCAATACTTCGTGGACGGTGAGTAAGAATGTTATCTGGCTAACCGTATCTCCCATGAGTGGCTCCTCAAATGGAACCCTTACGGTAAATTATGAGCAAAATACTTCGATAACTCCGCGTACAGGACAAATTACCGTTACCGTCGCCGGACTCACACCAGTAGTGGTAACGGTGAGCCAGGCCGGTGCAGGAGCAACACTTACAGTTACTCCGGCAAACCAGGCTGTAACTTCCGGCGCTGGATCAACCAACTTTACCGTTGCCTCCAATACTTCGTGGACGGTGAGCGAGAACGTTTCCTGGCTAACCGTATCTCCCATGAGTGGCTCCGCAAATGGAACCCTCACGGTAAATTATGATCAAAATACTTCGATAACTCCGCGTACAGGACAAATTACCGTTACCGTCGCCGGACTCACACCAGTAGTGGTAACGGTGAGCCAGGCCGGTGCAGGAGCAACACTTACTGTTACTCCGGCAAACCGTGATGTGACTGCAGCAGCGGGACAAACTACTTTCAGCGTTGCCTCCAATACTTCGTGGACGGTGAACAAGAATGTTATCTGGCTAACGGTATCTCCCATGAGTGGCTCCTCAAATGGAACCCTCACGGTAAATTATGAGCAAAACACTTCGATAACTCCGCGTACAGGACAAATTACCGTTACCGTCGCCGGACTCACACCAGTAGCGGTAACGGTGAGCCAGACCGGTGCAGGAGCAACACTTACTGTTACTCCGGCAAACCATGATGTGACTGCAGCAGCGGGACAAACCACCTTTGGCGTTGCTTCAAATACCAGTTGGGGTATTACCGAAAGCGTTGCCTGGTTTACTGTAACTCCCATGTCGGGAACCGGAAACGGCACCTTAACAGTTAACTACAGTGCAAATGTCACAGGAAGTTCGCGCGTTGGAAGTATCCTCGTGAAGGCGTCTGGCGGATCGCCCGCAGTAACGGTTACCGTTTCTCAAAGCGCTTATCCAAGTCAGGTCATTAGTCTGAGTGCCGGATGGCAAGGGCTGTCGAGCTACATTATGCCCGCCGATAACAACATCGTAAATGTGTTTGCTCCCCTGTCACCCAAACTAATCATTGCTCAAACTTTGAGCGGCATTTATTATCCGGCAGGGCCAATCAATACCATCGGCACCTGGGCAAGCCAGTCGGCTTATGCGGTAAAAATGAATAATGCTGCCACGCTATCCATATTTGGAATGCCCGAAACCGACAAAACCTACGATCTTGTTGCAGGCTGGAACCTGATACCCGTTATCGCCAACAATCCGGTAAACGTAGCCACCCTGACCACAACAGTTAGCTTTCAGATTGTGAAAGAGGTCGCGGGAACCGGTGTTTACTGGCCAGCCTATGGCATCAACACTATCGGCAACCTGATGCCGGGCAAGGCCTATTACACGCGCGTAGCTTCCCCTGGTTTTATAACCTTCCCCACAAATACCGATGCAGGCTGGGATGGCAAATATCCTGAGACTACGCTGTTACAAACTCCTTGGAACCAACCGGAAGCTTCGCCCGTTTCGCATCTGGTTGCTATAGCTCCCGGTGTCACTTCAGGACTTCTGGCCGGCGATATTATAGGCCTGTTTACGCCTGACAATATTTGTTGCGGCGCAGTCATGGTTGAAATGCCGGGTGAACCGCTGGTTATAAACGCTTTTGGCGACGACCCCACCACTCCGGCAATCGACGGAATGACCGAAGGCGAAGTCATGAACTTCCGCATCTTTAATCCTGAAACAGGAAAAGAGGTTACATTGGAAGTTGTGTTTGATGCGCAAATGCCACAGGGTAGAAATTTTGTTAGCCATGGCATATCGGCAATCAAAGAGCTGAAGATTACCGGTGTGGATGAGGTGGATAATACGAGAATAAACATTTCGGTTTATCCGAATCCGTCAACGGGAGTGTTTCACGTTAAAACCCTTTCCGGAACCAAAGCCTCATCAGAAATGTCCTGGGAGATTTCAAACACCCACGGGGCAGGTATTGCCAAAGGCAACAACTCTTCTGACGATTTCACCATCGACATCTCTACCTATCCGAAAGGAATCTATTACTTAAAAATTACACAACGAGGATGGCAAACCGTTGAAAAGCTGGTGGTGCAATAACATACTGCAAGTCACCCCGTGAATTTCACCAAGGATTAGGACTGAGCTTCTGAGAGCAGAAATGCACTCAGAAGCTATTCACGGGGTGACTAAGCCAAGAGCGAAAACTGGCACAATCCAAAAGCCTCTCTGCGAAATGCGGGGAGGCTTTTTCAACTTTTACTAATCTTTTCCCTTTTTAAATTTTCGTACTTTTGTACAAATAAAATCAGGTATCGTAGAAGGAAAATTCCCAAAACGTGCATTAAATCTTGTCTTGGAATGGTACGAAATTCACAAGGATGAATTAATGGACAACTGGAATTCGATAATTGAAACCGGCGAGTACAATAAAATTTCACCTTTAGAATAAAGATATTATGTTACTAAACGTCGTAAAGGCTGACTACAAGAAACAATACCAAATCCACCTCGAATTTAACAACGGTGAAACGGTGTCGGTTAACCTAAAGGAGGTGGTTTTTAATGACCATCGCAAAATATTCGAGCCACTAAGAGATATTGGTTATTTTAAAAAATTCAGTATTACTCTGAACACTATTGCCTGGGAAAATAAGTTGGATCTTGCTCCTGAATTTTTACTGGATCTCGGAAAAAAGCAGCAGAAAACGCAACTGGACTTTGCTTAAATAACCAATCAAGCTTTTGTTAAAACGAAGTTTTGATCGAATCCCGCAATTAAAAATTGAAAACCGGAATTCAAAGCGTAAGCCTTTTCATCAAAAGTCAAAAAAATCTCCCCTTCAAAATTCGTTTTTGAAGGGGAGCTTTGTTTTTTGACTTGTTTTTTATTTATTTGATGATAAACTTTTCGTCGAATACAGCCCGTGGGCTTACAATTTTCATGGTGTAAAAGCCGGATGGGAATCCTGTGAAATCGAAGCGCACAGGTTGTGATGCGGTGCTCGTAAGATTGCTGCTTTCATAGAGCTGCCTTCCCTGGCTATCAAAAACTTTTACCTGTAAGCTTTCTGTTTCGATTGTGCTTTGCAGATTGATGATTCCGGAGGTTGGGTTGGGATAGAGCGCGAAATTGCTTTGCGATCCGGAGAAGTTGGATGAAATTCCGGTTGATTTTAACCTCACAGATGATAATCCATCGGCAGCAAAGTATTGCTGATTGGGCATCTGCCCATCAAACAACACGTCGAGCAATTCGGTTTGACCCGTTTTTGCGCGAAATGCTTTAAGATGAATTTCTTCTCCATCGGCAAAGCCATCTTTTACAGCCGTGAGAGCGTCATCAGCAAATGCTGCAAGCGCATGATTTTGCAATCCTGTGATTTGGGCAATTCCGAAGCAGGCGCCGCTGGCGTCAAAAGCACCCAAATAATCACCAGCAACCAGACCGGCATCCTGAATCAGGTTTTGCGGCACATGAATCAGATGGGAATTTCCAGTTGGCACGGGCGTTTCCCAGCTTGTGGTATTTACAATAGCTGATGGTTGTGAAACTCCGGATGAATTGAATGCACATTCGGGATATTGAACCGTCGTTGCATTGTTCATCAAAACCAAATATGCTTTGCCCGGATTGAGATCAGAAAGTGAATAAACCGATTTATTGGGCCAATACACGCCGGTGCCGGCAATTTCTTTAACGATGACGGGTTGTGTGCCTGCCGTGGCAAAGATATCTTCAATGTTCACTGCACAATCGCTCCAGCACGGCAAAATGCTCCACCCTGCCGGAATAGATAACGTGGGGGGTTGGCGCATCCAACCGGGATAACTAAAGCTGATCGCGTTCAGTGTCTTAATTTTGTAGCCTGGACTATTTTCCCACCTGCCCAAAGTATTTACATTTTGTCCGGGATAATAAAATCCATCCATCGATGAGAGAATGACCACATCATCGCTGTGCTGGGCAAATATATCCGATGCATCCGGATACATGTAATAAACGCTCGAAATGCCACTCCACCCCTGTGGAATCTGGAATTGATTATCATGGATGGGGATGGCAAAAATATCTTCGTAGCTTGTTTCCCAGGGAGCAATTTCCGCCAAAATTGCTGTCTGGAAATATCCCTCCTGATTGATCGAAACGAAGTACTCGCCGGCAGGAACGTATTCAAATTCATAATAGCCATCAGGACCGGAAATAGTAGAAAGTCCAAGGTCATCTATTTCTACCTGAATATTTGCCAGCGGCAAATTGTTATCCCAATTGTACACTATCCCCTGGAGCGTTCCATATGCCTCATCGCCTTCTATATAAACGGTGTAATCTTGCACTTCGCCCCATTCATACCAGGCACAGGGGTCGTCAAAAGGTTCGCCAAAAACAGTTCTGACCCGCATGATGTGTTCACCGGGCTGGCAATCCCAGGGCAAATTCACATCAAAGTAATAGAGTTCTCCGCCATTATCGATCAGTTCGTTTTCAAGAATCAATTCTTCAGGTTCGAAAATATTATTGTCATTAAAATCAATCCAGATATTCAAGAAATTATAACCAAAATCGGAAGATATCTCCACATAATAATACTCGCCACAGGTGAGGGTGGTGGACATATAGGTGAAATCGCCATAGCCATCCGGACTGCAGCCTGACTCTGGATGATAAATATCCTCGAAGAAAAAGTCTTCGATACCATCACCACCCCAACATCCGGTTCCATAAAGGTCCTCAGTACAGGGGCCGTCCGGCAACCATAAGTAGATATCAAGGTTGTAAACTTCACCTGCCGAAACATAAATTTCATCATAGAAAGTAGCGTAGCCGCTGGCTGAACAGGTGATACTCGTCGTTCCTGCTTCGACATTTATACAATAATAACCCATCGAATTAGACAACACTGAGGCACCGGATGGTTGTAGTTGAATAAGCGCTCCGGGAATGGATTCATAAGTCACAGCCGAGACAAACCCTTCGATTCTGCCAAATTGATCTTTCGGAAGAATATTCAGTGTGTAATCCTCCACCTCGCCATACTCCTCTTCACTGCAAGCATCCGCGCCCTGAATACTGCGTACCGTTCTCAAACGTAATCGGTATGATCCCACAGGTGCATCTTCCGCAATTGTAATGTTTACTGTTCTCATCACGTTTGCCGTGGAATAGTAGTAATCATTTAGCACTTTCTCTTCAGGTTCAAAATCCATATTGTCGTTGTAATCTACCCAAGCCGAAACATAATTCCCACCATGGCCGATTTTTAGACTAAGTGAATAGGTCTGCCCCTGAATTACATCAGCAACTTTATAGGAAAAATCACCATATCCATCTGTACTGCATCCCGAATTGGAATTTTCTAAATTTGCTATGCCCACATAATTTAGATAATCTCCAGCGCTACACCCTGAAGTATAAAGTCCTGTTTTGCAATAATCAGGCTCAACGGTAACAGCACCGTTGATAATGAATGGAGCGATGAGTGTGCCATTGGGCTGCTTCAGCACAGATTCCATGATGTTAAATTGCAGGGTTGAGAAATCCGGTGGGGTTTCGCTTGCCTGAAAGTTAACCGTGAACAATCGTGCAGTTCCATCAGGGCCTGCAGGCGTGAGGCCGGTGGTTCCATTAGAAACCAAAATAAACCCATTGTTCTGATCAGGAGTGACTACCGAAGTAACCGAAGTCCGACCAGTGGAGGTAAGAAAGTTACTAAATTCCACATCCAAAAGATCCATGTAATCGGGTTCGTAGCTAAAGTTAAATTGATAAGATGCCAGGTTGGTCACATTCTGAATCATAAAATCAATCGAAAAATTTGTTCCCGGAGCAACAGTCTGTAGTAATGGAGTAATGCGAACGATCGTTTGGTTGTTGGTTGCATTTAGTAAAGCCTCAAAGGCATCTAAGCGGCCATAACCTGTATCGTCATCTTTACCGGGAGCACCCATATCAACACACGACATCTGCATCTTCGAGCGTATCTCTACATTGGTGAGCGAAGGATTTTCGGCCAGCATCAGCGCGGCAACGCCTGCTGCATGCGGGCAAGCCGAAGAAGTACCATTAAAGAAAGGGTAATAATCTCCACCATCGTAACCATCAGCACCTGTAATATCGGTTGTGTAATTCCGGGTACCCGGCGCCAGGAAATCCATTGCGCTGCCATAGTTACTTCCCCACCAGTATTCGCCATCACAACTGGTGAAGCTTTTCCGTTCGCCGCAAGGGCTCAATGCGCCAACACAAATTGTATTGGTAAATGAAGCGGGGTATGAAGGCTCGACGCTGAGGTCGTTGTTGCTATTACCGGAAGCTGCAAAGAGGGTGCAGCCCAGACTAAAAGCATAATCCACTGCATCCTCGAGTGCGCTCGAATAAGAAGTCCCGCCAATGCTTGCGCTGATAATATCGGCACCGTTGTCGGCTGCCCAGGTTATTCCATTGGCAATGATGCTCCATGCACCCGTGCCATTGTACAATACTTTTACAGGCATAATTTTGGTGTTCCACGCAATTCCTGCCACACCCATCCCATTATTACCTGAGGCGCCAACGATACCGGCACAAGCGGTTCCGTGCGCCCCGCCATCTTCTCCCGGGAGAGGATTTGGATCATTATCATCAAACTGGAAATCGTACCCCGGAACAATCCTGCCTATAAATTCAGGATGGTCGGTGTCCACACCGGTATCAAGGATACAAACCACCACATCTTCGCTGCCGGTTTGAAGGTCCCACACGGCCTGCATATTCAGGTCAACGCCCACTTTTCCCACCGGAAAATTGGTTTCAAATTGAACAGCCTGGCCGGTGTTATTCAAAGCCCATTGTTGTGTATAATAAGGATCGTTCGGCACGCCGGTAATAGTTGCCAGATAATCCGGTTCCGCTACCTCAATTTCGTCCAAAGCATTAAGTTTGATTAACGCAGCACTTAAGTCTGTTTTGCGATCCAAATTGATAATGTAATAGCGCTGTAATCCAATTTGAGCTTTTAAAGCTGCGTTTTTTTCAATGGTTTTTTCAAAAAGCGGTTTCATAGCTTTCATTTTAATATCAGACAAAACATTGTTGACTTGGTCAGAAGTTGTGGTTTTGCCGCCGTCAGTCATCAGAACCTTGTCGCTGAATTTCACGATGAGTCGGTATGGCGCATGATTGTCGTTTTTTAGTTGTGCAAGATGGTACTGCAGAAGCTCCTCTTTCGAGCTTTGCTTAGTTACGATTTGCGCTTTGGCCGTCAAAAAACAAATAAAAAGGAGAGAAAATAAAAAGGTACAAATTTTCATAATACTTAGGTTTTAATGATTAAAAAAACTGACTTGGAATAAGAATTGCGAAATTAAGTACCGAAATGTTATCAAACTGTTAAGGCCAATTGCCAGCTAATTAAAAATGTTTAAAAAGCCAGTTGAAAATGATTTGTCAGGCAAAAGAAGGTTCGACCTGATGCTGCAGGATTTTTTTCGAAGCTTTGTCGGGGAAGGAAATCGGGAGAAATTTAGTGGGATGCACTGGATTCGAACCAGTGGCCTCTGCCGTGTGAAGGCAGCGCTCTGAACCAACTGAGCTAGCATCCCATGCCGCAAAAATAATATTTCTTACATTCGGTGAAGCATTTCTTTATTTTTTTGGCTACTTATTATTCTCTTCCATATCCACAATGAATTTTGAGACGAAAAAGTAGAAATTTAAAAACAGCAGCCGGGTTGGAATTTCATCTTCTCATTTTAAAATCAGATGTCGGCCCATTGGGGCATTAATTCAAGATTCGAAATTCGATATTCCCTTCGACTACGCTGGTTTCGACAAGCTCAACCGCCACAACCACCGCAGGGCAGGCTTAAATCATTATTCATTTGCATTTTCTATCGCATGCAATGTGTCTCTGAGTCTGCCGACTGAGAACTTATCTAAAAATGGCCAGAGAAATTTTACCTTTGTCGCTTTAGGATAAATTTATAAAAGGATGCTTTTCAGAGAGATCATCGGACAGGAACAAATCAAAGAAAAACTTATCGGCACCGTGGCGACTAACCGTGTGGCGCATGCACAATTGTTTTATGGCAATAACGGTTATGGTAAGCTGGCGCTGGCAGTGGCCTACGCTCAGTTTATCAGTTGCCGCGACAAAGATAAGTTTGTACACCGCGATTCGTGTGGCAAATGTGTGTCGTGCATCAAATACAACAAGCTCATCCATCCCGACCTGCATTTCATTTATCCGGTGGCTTCCTCAACTAAGATGAAGGATTCTGTTAAACCTACCAGCAGCCAGGTAATCAAAGAGTGGCGTCAGTTATTGGAAAGAAAAAACTACTATATCACCCTTAACGACTGGTACCACGAAATCGGCATCGATAACAAACAAGCTACCATCAACACCAACGACAGTAGCAATATCATCCACACGCTCAGCTACACCAGCTACGAATCGGAGTACAAGGTGATGATTATATGGATGATTGAAAAACTAAATCATGTTGCTGCACCACGCCTGCTGAAAATGCTGGAGGAACCACCGGACAAGACTTTGTTTTTGCTCATCGCCGAACAAACCGAGAAGATATTGCCCACCATCATGTCGCGAGTACATTTGGTTAAAATTCCTGCCATCGAAAATCAGCCACTTTACGATGCCTGCCGCCAGCGCCTGGGCATGAGCGAAGCGGCCGCTGCCGAAGCATCACGCCTGGCCGATGGCAGTTTCACACAGGCCTTGACGCTGCTCGAAACGGGTGACGAACTCTCTGAAAACTTTCTGCGCTTTCGCGATTGGATGCGCCTTTGCTATAGCGTCGACGTGCCTGCTATTTTAAAATTGAGCGAAGAGATGGGTAAAGAAACACGCGAAAAACTCAAGAGCTTCCTCCAGTCCGGATTGATCATCCTGCGCCAGTGTCTGCTCACAGGATTTGATATGGGCAATCTGGTGCGTAGCACTCGTGAAGAGCAGGATTTCTATACCCGTTTCTCCCGCTTTGTGCACCAGGGAAACATCAGCCAATTCGTCGAAGAATTCGACAAGGCCATTTTTCACATCGAACGCAATGTACACACGGGCATGATCATACTCGACCTCTCACTTACCATTGCAAAATTGCTAAAGATCAAGAAGCTTCAACCGGCTTCTCAGGAATGATTATTTTTGCAAGGTTTTTATTAATAGAATTATTTTTGTAATCAGAATTATGGAGAACGACGAAACAACATATACCGACCAGGACAGCGACAACCCTTTTCTTTCGAGAGGTTGCTGCCACGCTCCCCAAATATACCAGGACAACAGCCACATTGCCAGCCACCGCTGTTGCAAGCTCGACGTCGTCGATTGGCTGAGCGACGTTACTTTACCCGACCATCATACTCAGTTCGATTGCGTGGAGGTGCGTTTTAAAAACAGCCGGAAAGATTTCTTCCGCGTCACCCCGGATATGGATATTAAAGTTTGCGACATAGTTGCAGTAGAGGCTTCACCCGGACATGATATCGGTATCATTACCATGACGGGTGAAATTGTAAAGTTGCAGATGCGCAAAAAAAATGTGGATCCGGCAGCAGATACCATCAAAAAAGTGTACCGCCGCGCACGCCTCACCGACATCGAAAAATGGCTCAATGCTGTTGACCAGGAAGACCGCGTTCAGATAAAAGCGCGCAAGATAGCCCGCAACCTTAGGCTCGACATGAAAATTAACGACGTAGAGTTTCAGGGCGACGAAACCAAAGCAGTGTTTTTTTATACCGCCGAAGAGCGTGTCGACTTTCGGGAACTTATCAAAGTATTGGCCGATGAGTTTAAAATCAGAATAGAGATGCGCCAAATCGGAGTCCGGCAGGAATCAGCCCGCCTGGGAGGAATCGGCTCGTGTGGCCGCGAACTCTGCTGTGCCACCTGGCTCACCGACTTCACCTCCGTAACCACCGGCACAGCGCGCATACAACAGCTCTCGCCAAACCCACAAAAACTTGCCGGTCAATGTGGCAAACTCAAATGCTGCCTCAATTACGAAAACGATGTTTATCTCGATGCACTCAAAGATTTCCCCGACACCAATATTTATCTCAAAACTGCCAAAGGCCAGGCAACCCATCAGAAGTCAGACATTTTTAAACGCATCATGTGGTACGCTTATCAAAACGATCAAAACAACATGCTGGCCCTTAGTGTAGATCGGGTGAAAGAGATCATCGCCGAAAACCGGAAAGGCAACTTCCCTTCACAACTCGAAGACAGCGCCCTGACCCGCGAAGTGAAAGTCGACATTGGCAACGGCGGTCTTACCGAGGAAGACATCAGCCGTTTTGATAAAATGGAAGAGCCTGCCAGCCAACGCCGGCGCAAAAAGAAATCCCGGCGCAATGCGCCACCCGGCAGCGAGAGCAGGCCCCCACAATCCAGGGACAACGCACGCCCCAATCAGCAGGCACAGACAAAAACCGACAGCCGCCCCGACAATAAACCGGCAGCAGGTCAGGAAAGCTCCGAGCGCCCACGTCGCCCTTACGAGCAACGCAAAAGAAGCAGCGAGCGCAACGAACCGAACCGTAGAGTCTCTAATAAAGACAGCACCCGCGGTCAATCCAACCGAAACAAAGGCCAACGCCCCAACCGTCGACGCAAAGATAGCGGCAGTGGCGGTGCTGGAAGCGGCGACAAACCCAACCCCAGCAACGAATAAAACTTTAAGGCTTTGCAAATGTTAAATCGCAAAGCCTTTTTTATTAATGAAAATCACAAATTTCAGCAGCCCATACTTCATTCTTTTCGACGGATATTGTAATCTGTGCAACGGCTTCGTGCGTTGGCTTATCCGTCGCGATAAGTCAGCCCGATTCCGGTTTTTACCTTTACAATCCGCAGAAGGCAAACAACTTTTACAACTTTCAGAAATGAAGTTCGACCCATCGGATGATCCCGAAACCGTAATCTTGTATCACGACGGAACCATTTGGGAACGATCAGAAGCGATCCTGGAAATTTTTAAAATTTTAGGTGGGGGATTGCGCCTGATGGCCCCATTGAAATATTTGCCATTAGCGTGGCGGGATAAGCTTTACAATTTCGTAGCACGCAATCGCTATCGGTGGTTTGGCCGGCGCGACCAGTGCATGATTCCTGGCAGGAAAAGTTCGCAGTAGGCAAGCCGTCAGAGTCAGCTCCTTACGCCCAGCGCCATGCTCCCTGCGCCTAGCGTCCTGCATCCTGCGCACCAAAATATCTTTGCGAAAGCAACAGCATGCGAGCAATGCGTTCGGCGGCGTCTTCAAGCAGCATGGCAGCATCGCTGATGGACTGTGAGAGCGGCATGGGCTTGTCGGTGATAGGAAAAATGACATCGAATCCTTGCTGGTAAAGCACCTGATAGTCCGCGCCCAAAGCACCTGCAAACGAAATTACCGACTTGTTATATTTTTTGGCCACCTGCGCCACGCCAAAAGGCGTTTTGCCATACTGCGTTTGGGCATCGGTTTTTCCTTCTCCGGTAATCACCAGGTCGGCTTTGCTGATTTTTTCGTCCAATCCCACCGTCTCGCGCACCACCTCGAAGCCTGCCATCATGCGTGCCCCGGCAAAAGCCAGCAATCCGGCACCCAGCCCGCCTGCTGCTCCTGATCCCGTTTCTGCTGCGATATTACGGCCGAAAGTTTTATGCAGAATATCGCCATAGTGCGCCAGATTTTTTTCGAGCTGCTTCACCTGCTGCGGCGATGCTCCTTTTTGTGGTCCGTAAATACGCACTGCATCGTGCAGTGGCGTGGTCACATCTGCAGCAACGATGATCTCGCAATTTGCCAGTCCGGGATTCAACTCGCCTATGTTGATATGTACAAGATTACCGAGCGATCCGCCACCCGGCGCGAGCGGTTTTCCCTGTCCGTCTGTAAATTCCGCTCCCAGTGCCACGGCCATACCCACTCCCCCATCGATGGTAGCGCTTCCGCCAATGCCAATGATCATCCGGCGGCAGCCCATTTCGAGCGCCTTCAGCATTAACTGCCCGGTGCCGAAGGTAGAAGTTTCCAGTGGCGACAATTCCTCAGGTTTCAACAGCTCTATGCCGGATGAAGCCGCCATTTCTATCACGGCAGTGGTTCCATCGCCCAGGATGCCAAAAAAAGAATCGACCGGTCGCAGCAAAGGATCCTTCACCAGAAGGCGCACCATTCGTCCGCCGGTGGCGTCAATCAACGACTGCACTGTTCCTTCGCCACCGTCAGCCACCGGGCAAAGCTCAATCTGCGCATCCGCAAAAATCTTTCGCCAGCCGGCGGCAATACTTTGGGCAGCTTGTTTTGCTGTAAGCGAATTTTTGAAAGAATCGGTGGCAATGAGTACACGCATAATCTTTGTGATAAAAGGTAAAACCTAATTGGCGTCTATCTATGGAATACAGATTGGTGTCGTGGGTTCCACCATTGTTCCTATTGGAAGAAAACACCAGATATTTCCCATTATTTGAAAACACTGGAAAAGCATCAAACACATCGTCTCAGGTAATTAGATTTTAATAAAAATAGACGTTTTGAAATGGTGAATATGTAGATTGAAAAACGCCACCTTTTTGAAAAGGTTCACCTCATAAGAATTGTACTGCGATGCTCTATCGCAACAGCGTCACGATACCGTTAATGGTACGTTGCGAAAGGCCTTCGAGCGTGATTTCGTAAACTTCACACACATAAAAATAAACGCCCTCGTCGCAGGGTTCATTGCTGTTCTGGTTGCGGCCATCCCACATTATTTTCGGGTCATGCGTTTCAAACACAATGCGCCCCCACCGGTTAAAGATGGTCATGTTTACTCTGTCCACTGAGGAAAAGTCAGGAAATGGCTGGAAATATTGATTATAAGGATCGTCGTTGGGCGTAAAAACATTGGGCAACTTGTAACTGGAACAGCTGTCACTGCTTACGCAAAGCACCGCACAGCGCTCGCTCATATTGCCCGTCGAGTCGATGGCCGACACCTGATAGCACCCACTAATCGACGGCAGGTTACCATGTGTGTACTTAAGCACGAAAGGATCCATCACACTGTCGATGAGTTGAGGGATTTCATTAACAAAAGAGGCAAAATAGATAAAATAGGCAGCGATGTCGGCGGGGCAATCAGGCGGGTTTACCCACGAAAGTTTATTCTCGATGAGCTCACAATCGACGCGAATGCTTAATATGGGCGGGCAGGGCGGAACATTGTCAACTGGACTTCCGGAGGTGATCTGCGAAAAGTTAACGATGGGTGATACAAATCCAGGCTGTGAATAATTACCGGTGCTCCGAATAAAATAACTGTACGTTTCGCCATTTATCAAACCTGTATCCTGATAAAAGGTGTTGATGCTGGCGGCAATAGAATCGTATTTTTGCGTAAGCTCGTCATATCGATAAATGGTGTAATAATCGTTTTGCCAGGGAACATCGCGGTTCCAGGAAAGATTTAAAGCCCTGTCGGTGGGAGATATCCTGAGAAACATACTTGCAGCCGGCCGCGATGATCCCATAAAATCATCCGCCAGCGCCAGGCTGTACATGTCAATCCGATAGGTATAAAAAAGTTGCGCAGTATTGAGGTCGAAATCCACGAAAGTGGTGTCTTCGATACCCTGCAATTCAGCAACAGCGATAAATTCCGGATTCTGAGAGGAGGCTCTGTTGACAACATATTTATAAGGTGGCGGGAACAGCAGGGTGTCGTGTTCGACCGGCTTGCTCCAGGCCACAAACATTTTTCCGGCATCGTTGGATGTTTCCAATACCGAAACATTGGTAATCACAGGCACATCGCGCACCAACGCGGCACACACCTCTTCGGAAGCATAACTAACACTGCCGTCGGCAAACCAGGCCACCACCATGTAACAGTAGTCGGTTCCGGGCACCAAACCAGCGCTGCCGTTGTTATCCACGAAAGTGGTATCAGTAATGTTTTCGAGTGCAGCAATGTGCTGATAGCCGGTGTAGGCCGGAACGCCGGTTTGGCAATAGCCAGGCTCAAAACCATAAAAACCATCGCGGCGATAAAGATGGTATCCGCTGGTGCGCGCGCACAGCGCACGATTCCAGCTAAGATGAATGCTGTTGGCAACAGGAGAAGCTGCCAGATTTTCGGGGGGCGGAGCGATCACACGAATGTTCATCGTTTTGATATCGGTGAGCTGCGGGAAATTTAATGTGTCGCGGGCAATAAAAACCACCTGATACGGCTGCATCTGCACATGAGCGCAGGTAGTGTTCCAGGTAAAAGTTGACGAAACGGAGAGATGGCCGGTTGTGGTGGGAAAAGTTGCCGGACTTTCGCTGACCTCAAAAGGGCCGCCCAATGCACGTAACACCAGGTCTTCGTTTGGCTTTGCGTTGGGATCGGTGGCGGTAACTTCAAACGTCAGGGTATCGCCGACACGCACGCAGGTATCCTGCAAAGCCCCAATCTGCGGTTGTTCATTGTCGCAGGCCAAAATGGTTATCTGCATGTCGCGCGTTACATAGCCAATTCTGATGCCGCTCCGCCACTCCTCGATTTGAAAAGCAATATTGTATTCGCCCTGTAGCAGCGGCTTATCCCACACAATGGTTCCCGTTACCGGGTCTATATCGAAGGTAGTAGGCACACTGTTGTCGACCTGATTGGGCAACACATACCCTGGAATAGGTAGCCCAAAAGCGCCACGGCAGTTCACCAGCTTGTACGAAATACTATCGCCGTCGATGTCGTAGGCACCAGGGTTATGCAAGAACAATTCGTTCACACAGCCGTTGTCGATGGGTGGCGAGAGCAGTTCCACTGAATTGTTTGGCCCCAGAAAAGGATTAATCACCAGCTCGGTGTAGATATAAAATGGCACGTTGACGGAGTTGGGAATATTCAACACACCATAGTTGCGGTTGGGGTCTTCTACCCAAATAACATAGGTTCCCTGCCCGGGAAAAATATGAACAGCCCCGGCGTACTCGTTGCGACGGATATTGTTAGGAAGATCTTGCCGCAGGGTTCTTGGCACGATTTGCATAGTTCCGTCGCCCCAATTAATTCTAAGTTCAGGACGGTCGGCAGGACTCGGCGTGTATGTGTAGGTGACAATGGTAAATTCGTATTCGAGAGCCGAAATAGCTTTGTAGGTAATTTCGCCGGCACGCTGATGCGTGGCATTAGCAGCATACACGACGAAAAGAAGAAAAATCAGAAGCGTAAATTTTCTCATCAAGCAACAACATTATTACAAAAAAACACCAGATATGGTATTGCCAAAATTTGACGGCAAAGTATCCATTTTTTCATCACAACGAAAATTAATAACGTTATTTTTTTAAATTTTAATACAAAAGCCAACAGGTACGAATGTTTAGCTAATTTTGTTGATTCCAAAAACGTTGTCTCTCTCAATGCACACGGAAGAAGAACGCAAAGAAATAACGCATCGGTATCGCATTCTTTTGCGGGAATGGAAAAACCGGCGAAGTAAAGAGGAAGCTCTGATGGTACGCAAGGCTTTCGATTTTGCTGTGAAAGCGCACGATGGCATGCGGCGACGCACCAAAGAACCGTTCATCTATCATCCGCTGGAGGTAGCCACCATCTGCGCCAAAGACATGAACCTCGACGGCACTTCGATCGTCTGTGCGCTGATGCACGATATTGTGGAAGATACCGACACCACCATCGAAGAAATCGAGGAAATGTTCAATCCGCGCGTAGCCATGATTATCAGCGGGCTTACCAAGATAAAAGGCATACTCGACGACGGAAAGTCTAGCATGCAGGCCGAATATTTCAAGCACATGATCATTGCTTTGGCAGAAGATATGCGCGTGATACTGATAAAACTCGCCGACCGCCTGCACAACATGCGCACCCTCGACGCTATGCCGCGCGACAAACAGCTGAAAATTGCAAGCGAAACTCTCACCCTGATAGCTCCGCTGGCCTACCGAATAGGTTTGTACAATATCAAATCGGAACTTGAAGATCTTTCGCTGAAATACACCGAACCGGAAGTGTACCACCATCTGAAGGAACAACTCGAAGAGTCAAGCACCGATCGCAACCGCCTGATCAACAAGTTTATTTATCCGATCAAAAATCTGCTTTCCAAACACGAAATCTCCTACACGATTCATGTGCGGATGAAGTCGATCTATTCGATATGGCAGAAAATGCAGAAACAAAATATCCCGTTTGAGGATGTTTACGACATCTTTGCCATCCGCATTATTCTGGATTCGCCACCGGAGACTGAGCGCCTCGACTGCTGGAAGGTTTACTCGCTCATCACCGAAATTTACAAACCCCGGCACGACCGCATCCGCGACTGGATTTCGATACCCAAAGCCAACGGCTACGAAGCTCTGCACACCACAGTAATGAGCCACCTGGGAAAATGGGTGGAAATACAGATTCGTTCGCAGCGCATGCACGAGATTGCTGAAACAGGATACGCTTCGCATCATTTTTATAAAAATGGAAATAGTGACGAAGACAATGTGGTGGAGAGTTGGTTGACAAAAATCAGAGAGCAGTTTCAAAATCCTGAACACGACGCGCTCGACTTTCTCGACGACTTCAAACTGGACTTGTACAACGAGGAAATCTACACCTTCACGCCCAAAGGCGACATGGTGAAACTTCCTGTTGGCGCTACGGCGCTCGACTTCAGCTATACCATTCACACCGAAATAGGCAAACACAGCCTCGGAGCTAAGGTAAACCTGGCGCTGGTACCTCTAAAACATGTGCTCAAAAGTGGCGATCAGGTGGAAATTATCACCAGCAAAAAACAACGCCCACAGCTCGAATGGCTTGACTTTGTGGTGACGGCACGCTCCAAAAACTACATCAAAGAAGCGCTAAAAGAAGAAAAGAAAACATACTATACCATCGGATTGCGCAAACTGCGCAAACTCTTCGAAGAGCTGGAATTAGAAGCCAACAAACAAACCATCCGCCAGCTTCAGGAATTTTTGGGTAAAAGCAGCCTGATAGACTTGTATTATGATGTAGCCAAAGAAAAAATAGGACTGAAGGAACTTAAAGCCTGTTGCCAGAAATCGCAGCGCGGCCAATGGTACGATGCACTGAATCCTTTCAGCCGCAACCGCCAGGAAATAAAAGCCGACGAGGAAGATATCGGTATCATCATACGCAACAAACCCGAGGAGGTGCTGCTAAGCGAAAATACCGACATCAAATACAAAATAGCGACTTGCTGCAACCCCATCTCCGGCGACGACATCATCGGACTGATAAATCCGAAAAAACCCATGATGATCCACCGGGTGAGTTGTAAAATTGCACAGGAAACCATGGCGCGTTTTGGCAACCGTATTGTCAAAGCCAAATGGGACGACAGAGAAACCATCCTTTTTCTGGCAGGACTCGAAATTAAAAGCATCGACAAAATAGGCTTCATTTATCAGATTTCTGATATCATTTCCAACCGCCACAAGCTCAAAATCAGAAGCTTTAATCTGAAAAGCTCCGCCGAGGTATCCGAAGGTATAATCATGCTCTATGTGAACGATACCAAACAACTTAACGATCTGATTTCCGACCTGAAAAAAATCAAGTCTATCAAAAAAATCAGCCGCCTGAACCCCTCCGAATAAATCCGACAATCTTTTTTTATTATCTCATCAAGCCTCATTCCGGCATTTCGACTCATACCTGGCCTTTATTTTTATTTAAACTAAATAATAACAAAAAATAATTATTTTTGTAGCAAAAATCAGAGGCGATGGACGTTTATCAAGAAACTTACCAAGCGGTAGAATCTATCTTTACAAATTATCTCGAAAGCAAAGGTCACCGTAAAACACCCGAGCGCTATAGCATCCTTGGAGAGATATACAAAACGGAAGGTCACTTCGACGTCGAGTCGTTGGACATTCGTTTGAAAAACAATAAATACCGGGTGAGTCGCGCTACGCTATACAATACCATCGAGCTGCTGATGGCCTGTAATCTGGTGACCAAACACCAATTTGGCAACAACTGTGCACAATTTGAGCGCACCTTCAATTTCAAAAAACACGATCACTTTATTTGCCTCGACAACAGCGAGGTGATCGAGTTTTACGATGAGCGCATACAGCAAATAAGGAAGGACATAGAAAAAGAACTGGGGGTAAAAATCACGCACCATTCGCTTACATTTTATGGCCACTGCAACGGTCGCTCTGTTAAAACCATGAAGCTGCCAGGGCGCAAGAAGATTACGGCATAATCCTGTCAGATCCGGATAATTTTTAAATTTGTTATGCAAAGTTGATTGAATACTTTTGTAGAAAATCGGCTTTGCATTATTATTTTAATACAAAATCAAAAAAAATATGAAAGTTGACGTACTGCTGGGATTGCAATGGGGCGACGAAGGCAAAGGTAAAATTGTGGATGTGCTTGCACCCCGTTACGATATCATCGCACGGTTTCAGGGAGGACCCAACGCGGGCCACACCATCATATTCGACGGACTTAAATTCGTTTTACACACCATTCCTTCAGGGATATTTGATGAGTCGAAGCTCAATATCATCGGCAACGGAGTCGTCATCGATCCCTACATCTTCAGCAAAGAGGTAGAACAACTCAGAAGCAAAAACATCAATCCACACCACAATCTGCTCATCTCCAAAAAATCGCATCTGATTTTACCCACCCACCGGCTGCTGGATGCCGTGTACGAAAAAGCGATGGGTAAAAATCGCATAGGCTCTACCCTGAAAGGAATCGGGCCAACCTACACCGATAAAACTGCCCGTCAGGGAATTCGTGTCGGCGAAATTCACAAAGACGATTTCAGCAGCCAGTATCGGTTACTCAAAGAAAAACACCAGCGCATCATTGATTCGTACAATGCAGATATCGCCGATATAAAAATCGACGGACTTGAATTTGATAGCTACGAAAAACAATGGCTCGAAGCTATCGAATTGCTGAAAACCTACCACCAAACCGACAGCGAACATTTTATCAACAGCAGTCTGCGCTCCGGCAAACGCATTCTGGCCGAAGGTGCACAGGGGACACTGCTCGACATCGAATTTGGCGCCTATCCTTTCGTTACCTCCTCCAACACTATTGCGGCTGGCGTATGCTCAGGTCTGGGTATTGCTCCATCAAAAGTAGGACGCGTTTACGGCACCTTCAAAGCATATTGTACACGCGTGGGCAGCGGGCCATTTCCCACCGAGCTGCACGACGAGGCAGGCGCATTGATGCGCGATCGCGGACACGAATTCGGATCAACTACCGGACGCCCGCGCCGCTGTGGATGGCTCGACCTCACAGCACTAAAATATTCCATTATGCTCAACGGCATTACTGATTTGGTGATCACCAAAGGCGACGTGCTCGATGTGTTTGATGAACTGAAGATCGGAATGCATTACAAACTAAACGGAGAAACCATCGACCATGTGCCATTTGAATTCCATGAGGTGACACCTGTTTATGAAACCATAAAAGGCTGGAACCAATCCCTTGAGAACATTACCTCACAGAATGAATTTCCTGCCGCTTTCGCAGATTACATCAGTTTTATTCAAACCCACACACAAACTCCAATCAGCATTGTATCGGTTGGCCCCGATCGCAGACAGACTATTGAGGTTTAGTAAGAAGAGATGAGTGGTGAGAGATGAGAAAAAAGAATTATTTTAGAGAAGCATGGAAGTGCGTCTGGAAATAATGATTCCGAATGATTGACGATTGAAAACCTAACAACTTCTTCTGACAACCGGATTTTCTACTTTTCGTAAAAATGCATTTCACGGATGTACTCCCATACGCCGGAAGGCAGCATGTAACGGACGTCTTTGCCGGCAGCGATAGCTTGGCGTAAGAAACTTGATGAAATGTCGAGGAGCGGTGCATCAAAATATTGGATGGATGGATGGCCTGCAAATTCGCCCTTATCGAAACCCGGACGGTTGTAAATGTAAAATTTGTAAAACTCAAGGAGTGCCCGGTAATTTTTCCATTGCGGAAGCGAACCTAAAATATCAGTGCCGGCGATGATTACCAATTCATAATCGGGATGGCGCTCACTGAGCCTTGTCAGCGTATCGATGGTGTAGCTGGGGCGCGGCATCTCAAACTCGATATCAGTAACGTCCAGTGTGGGATTTTCACGGATGGCGGTTTTGAGCATCGCCAGCCGGTGGTGGTCGGCCAGAAGCTCACGCTTTTCCTTCAAAGGATTTTCGGGCGACACCACAAACCAGACTTCATCGAGGTCGGTAAACTGATGCATGTATCCCGCCACGATCATGTGCCCGATGTGTACCGGATTGAACGAACCAAATAATAATCCTATCTTATTCTTCATACCTGTGAACTATTGTACAGCCAAAATAAATACTTTTCATCTCATGGCAATCGTTTATTTCATAGTGTATTACCCTTAATAATTTAACTTTTAAAAGCACAACATCATGAAACGTAAAACAGTAAACCAGCTTCTCGAACAACTCTACGAACGCTTTTCGTGGGAAGAGATCAATAAAAACAGCAAGATAAAAAAACTCAAAGACAAGCTCTTCAACATCAAACTTACAACCGTTAATGGAGGCAAAGTTTGGATAGAAAATTCAGACGAAATTTCAAAGATGCTTCTGTAATCCAATTGAAGTTTCTGGCTGCTTTAAACCTTGTGGCTTTTCAATAGTTTTTTGATTCGCCTCACCTTACTCCAATGCCCCGAAAGTATAGCAACATTCCCGCTAAGGCGGATTTCCATTTTGCTGAACATCAATTTCAGCCATTTCACCCCTTTCGTATTTAGCAACATTTCGTTTTTAGCATTAACCCCGGTTGACTTTCCTATAACCGAAGCTACCAGCGCATCAACACCAGTCAAGGCTCTCACCTTAACATGCAATGCGCTTCTCAAAAGCCACAGTATTATTCCGGCAATTACTACAATATTAAGCAGCAGCATCCAAACGTTGCTCAAAGTTAAAAATGCAGTGTTCAGATCGACGCCGTGCAGTCGCATGTAAATATTAGCAAGAGTAAAGTCCAAAAACATAGCACCGCCAAGAGCTATGAGGAGTGTATCTTTTGCCGAAAGTTTTTCAGGCGTGCTATTTTTAAGTTGGATAATGGCAAAATCTTTTTCTATTGCTGGCGCAACCGCGGCATGCTTCAGCGGATAAAGTAAAGGATCGATTGATGGGAGAAGACAAACCGTGTAACGAGCTGCAACGGCAGGCAAATCCATTTCGGTGATCACCTTTTCGATTTCGTGCAGCACCGATTGCACCTCCGAATAAGCCGAATCCGATAACGCAATACCACCGGGCACAGCTGCCAGGCTGATGCGTTGTGCAATGTTGGCATCCGCTCCGATGGCCATTCCCTGCTCGTCAACGCGCACTTCGCCAATGTGAATTGCCTGACGGGGCGCAATTAGATTTTTATCAAAATGGGACGTAATACTATATTCCTTCCATTCCGCAGCAATCATTTTAGCTGCATTCAACGCATGTTTTACAGTGGTGAGCGTAACCAGCACTTGCGATGCCTGATGCAAAACCAGCTGTCCACTCAAACTTGCAGCGATTTCGCCAATGATGCGCACAAAATATTTCATCGCCGATTGATGCTCCGCCACATTTTGCGCTGGGGCAGGAACGCTCTGGTGTAAATCCACGAATAAAATGACGGACGGCTGGTGGTTGCTTTTGGTCATAATTATTGAGATTTTATGATTCTAAAAACTCAAGGATGATCCGACGGGTTTCCTCAATCGCTGTCGAAAGGTCATTATTTACAACAATTGCATCAAACTCTGGCGCAAAGGTCAATTCATAATCCGCCTTCAGCACGCGTTCTCTAATGGTAGCCTCATCATCGGTAGCACGCAGACGCAGGCGTTTTTCAAGCTCAGCCACCGATGGTGCTTTTATGAAAATGGCAAGACATTTCGTGCCGTATTGCCGCTTAATATTCAGGCCACCCAGTACATCCACATCAAAAATTACATGCCGGCCCTGGCTCCAGATGCGCTCTACTTCACTGCGCAAGGTGCCATAATAGCTTCCGGGATACACTTCTTCCCATTCGATAAAATCGGCAGCATCAATTTTTTGTCTGAAGGCTTCCGGTGTTAAAAAATAATAGTCGCGACCATCAACCTCGCCCTGACGCGGCGCACGGCTGCATGCCGACACCGAAAATGCCAGGTTGAGATCAGCAGCCAAAACTTGTTTAACGATAGAGGTCTTGCCCGATCCGGAAGGCGCTGAAATGACAATCATTTTACCCATCTCGATTACAAAATATTAAAAAGCTGTTCTTTTATTTTCTCCAACTCATCTTTCATCTGCACCACCAGGCGCTGCATTTCGTAGTCGGAAGCTTTGGAACCAATGGTGTTAATCTCACGCCCCACCTCCTGGCTGATAAAGTTGAGTTTCTTGCCGCTGGAGGTACTGTTTTCTTCCACCGTTTGCATAAAATAATTGCAATGCTGGCTCAGACGCACCTTCTCTTCGGTGATATCAATTTTCTCGAGATAATAGATGATTTCCTGCTCGAAACGATTTTGATCAATGTTTTGTGTTTCGAAATATTTCTCGAGGTCTTTGCGCAATTTTTCGCGAATTCGCTCAATGCGTGCTACTTCAAAAGGTTCGATCTGCAGCAGGTAATCCTGAATAAGTCCGATGCGCAACTCAAGGTCGATCTGTAACAGACGCCCTTCTTGTTGGCGCGATTGGTCGCAAAGCTCTGCAGCCTCATCCACAACCAGACGCATGGCATTCCAGGTGTCGTCGTCAAGAACTTCGGGCGCCGGCTGAACCACCTCGGGCAACCTTAGAATAACATCGACAAAGTTTTGTTTTTCGTCCAGATCGAGTTCGTGCTGCAACTGCCTGATCTCTTCAAAATATCTACGGGCAAGGGTTTTATTAATGATAAAGCTTTCGGCGGTCTGCGAAGCATCCACCTGGATGGTCAGCTCCACTTTTCCACGCTCAAGGCGCTGCAAAAGAGATGTGCGCAGTTCCAGTTCTTTTTCTTTAAACAAAGACGGCATGCGCATTTGCAAATCAAATTGCTTGCTGTTGATTGTTTTTATCTCGATGGTGTATTTGCGGTCGCCATCTCCACCTTCGGCCCGGCCATAGCCAGTCATTGATTTGATCATAAATATTGAGAATTTAGACAACAAAGATAAATTTTAAACAACAACAGCAATTGATGCTGCATGCAACGCTTCATATGCTGGTTGCTTTTTTATTAAAAAAATTATTAATAAAGCTTTTAATCCATTAAGTATAATAGCGTTTGCATTCAAGTCAAATAAACAGACAAAACTTCACTATCGACAGATTTTTATTACTTTTACCGTGCCTGAAAAAAAATCATTAGTAACGAAAATCTTATTTCTATGCCAACTGCTGTAATTGTGGAAGATGAGTTGGGTGCGCGTGAAACATTGCGTGAACTTTTATCACAGCATTGCCCGCAGATAAATGTGATAGGAGAAGCTCACGATGTGAAAAGCGGCATCGACTGCATCAATCGTTACCATCCTGACATCGTTTTTCTGGACATTCAAATGCCTGATGGCGATGGATTTGATTTGATAACAAAATTATCGAACATCAATTTTAATGTGATTTTTACAACGGCCTACAGCGACTATGCAATCAAAGCTTTTAAATACAGCGCCACGCATTACTTGCTCAAACCTATTATCGCAGATGAGCTAATCGAAGCAGTAGATAAAGCATCGAAAAAGTTGCAGGACAAAGAAGTTGCCGAGCAAATGCGCAAACTCTTCAGCAGCCTGCCCGACATGATCAAATCCGACAAGCTGGTGCTTAGCACCAATACCGCCATTACCGTGGTTCGTCTTGCCGAAATTATCATGTGTCGTTCCGATCGTAACTATACCACATTTTATCTGGAAGACGGGAACGAAATCACCGTATCCAAGACGCTCAAAGAATATGAAAATTTGCTTAATACAGATATTTTCTTCAGATCACACCGTCAGTACCTTGTTAATATAAACCACATTAAGTCGTTTCAACGATCGAATGGCAGGACAATAAAACTTACCTGCGATCTCGAAGCTCCGGTGTCGATGAGAAAACACGAACAACTGATGGAACTTTTGCTGCATCTGTGAAATCCGATTTTTAACAAAACAAAAATGCCATCCTGAGTAAAGTGGATGGCATTTTTGTTTTGGTCTTTTTGTGGGCCCACCTGGACTTGAACCAGGGGCCTACTGATTATGAGTCAGTTGCTCTAACCAACTGAGCTATAGGCCCAATCATCATTTCGATGATGCCCTTTCATTTTGAAAAGGGCTGCAAAAATAGTCTTTGCCTTGCAATTCACAAAAGTATTTTTGATATTTTTGTCCAACTCATCATAAACTAACGAAGTAACTATGCAAGATTCACAAAATATCAAAAATCTAATTCTCGATTTCGGAGGTGTTATTTACGACATCAGTCACCAAAAACAACAAGATGCCTTCGAGGCTCTCGGCTACAAAGGATTCAACAAAGTCTATTCGCAAGCACGCCAAAACCCGTTATTTGCTGATTTGGAATGTGGCCGTATTTCAGATAAGGATTTCAGAGCTGCTGCCAAAACATTCCTCGGGCTGGATATTGCCGACCAGCAACTCGATAAACTTTGGAATAGCATCCTGATAGGTTTTGTGCCTGAGCGTATCGAATTGCTGAAGCATCTGCAGAAAAACTATCGGCTTTTTTTGCTTAGCAACACCAACAGCATTCATTTCCAGGTTTACATGCGCGAGTTTAAAGAACGATTTGGTTATGATTTCGAATCGCTTTTTGAGAAAGCATTTTGGTCGTTTCAGATCGGCATGCGTAAGCCCGACGCTGAAATCTTTAATATGGTGCTCAAAAGTTGTGATCTTAAAGCTGAGGAATCCCTGTTTGTCGACGACACAGGCGCTAACATTGAAGCAGCCACTGCGGTGGGAATGTCGGCACACCTGCTTGCTGCCCCTCAGGAGCTTTCTGATCTTTTCGACCACAGCTACCAGCTTTTGTAGCAGCGCGAATTATAATTCCGACACTTCCTCTATTTTTCCAAATTCCTCATGTAACTGATCGAAGATCTTGCGCAATATGTTGGAGAGGTTTTTAAGAGTTCATCGCTTTATTTTTCATTGTTTTTGATCATGAGATAAATGGTGGATTTTCTGATACCAAGCTTGTCAGCCGTTAATTAATCTTAAAAGGCGCAGTTGTAAATCATCCGTTGGGTTCACAATGGTAAATTTGCACTAATTAATAACCTTTGGGAATCTGAAATATCAGTCTCCTGGCAAAAAAGCAGAACAAAATGACGAAAATCAAAGTACACAATCCTGTTGTCGAATTGGATGGCGACGAAATGACCCGGATAATATGGGCGATGATCAAAGAAAAACTCATCTTCCCATACCTCGATCTGGATATAAAATATTACGACCTGGGCATCGAGAAACGCGACGAAACCAACGACCAGATTACCATCGATGCAGCTCATGCCATTGCCAAATACAATGTTGGGATAAAATGTGCCACCATTACACCTGACGAAAAAAGAGTAGAAGAATTTGGATTGAAGAAAATGTGGCGTTCGCCCAATGGCACTATCCGAAACATATTGGGAGGAACGGTTTTCAGGGAGCCTATTTTGATAAAAAATGTACCTCGTCTGGTTCCGGGATGGACCGCTCCTATTTGCATCGGGCGTCACGCATTTGGCGATCAATACAGTGCTACCGATTTCCGCGTGCATGGCAAAGGCAAACTCACCATCACTTTTACACCCGACGACGGAAAACCGGTGCAGAGTTATGATGTTTACAGCTTTGAAAACGACGGTGTGGCAATGGCCATGTACAACACCGACGAATCTATCCGTGGATTTGCCCACGCCTGCTTCAATATGGCGCTACAAAAACGATGGCCGCTTTATCTCTCCACAAAAAATACCATCTTGAAAAAGTACGATGGCCGTTTCAAAGATATCTTTCAGGAGATTTTTGAAGATGAATACCAATCCCAATTTTCTGAAGCCGGCATCACTTACGAGCATCGCCTCATCGACGACATGGTGGCTGCTGCACTGAAGTGGGAAGGCAATTTTGTGTGGGCTTGCAAAAATTATGATGGCGACGTACAATCCGATACCGTTGCGCAGGGTTTTGGCTCGCTGGGGCTGATGACCTCCGTGCTGGTGACACCTGACGGTAAAACCATGGAAGCCGAAGCTGCGCATGGAACCGTTACGCGGCACTACCGGATGCACGAGCAAGGAAAACCTACTTCTACCAACCCGATAGCTTCCATCTTTGCCTGGACACGGGGGCTGGCGCACCGCGGGCGCCTCGACAATAAACAGCCGCTGATCGACTTTGCGGCAAGCCTTGAGCAGGTGTGCATCGAAACCGTGGAATCAGGCCAGATGACCAAAGATCTGGCGTTGCTCATCCACGGCGCAAAGCTTACCACTAAAGATTATCTCAACACCGAAAACTTCTTGGATGCACTCGGTAATAATCTTAGGAAAAAACTGAACAGATAACCGTTTCCGCGTGTTGACAGTATCGCTAAAACTAACGACATTTGGCTTTCCGGTTCAACAGAAAACATTCACTCAATAATAGCTTTTTATCATGGCCAGCTTAAAAGAAAAATTAAGACAAAAAATAGAAGAGCATCGCCCACGCACCGAACGGCTGCTCAAAGAATACGGCGACGTGGTGGTGGATAAAATTACCATCGCGCAAGTGATCGGCGGCATGCGCGGACTCAAGAGCCTCGTTACCGATATATCCTATCTCGATCCGGAAGAAGGCATCCGTTATCGCAACTACACCCTGCCCGAGGTTTTTGAAAAACTCCCCAAACCCAAAGGCGCCGAAATGCCATACGTGGAAGGACTTTTTTACCTGCTGCTCACCGGTGATATTCCCAACCAGGCCGAAGTGGACGACGTAGTGGATGAATTTCGCAAGCGACGCATTGTGCCTCGTTACGTTTATGATGTCATCGATGCATTCCCATGTTGCAGCCATCCGATGGCCATCTTTGCCAATGCCATCCTGACGCTTCACCGCGAATCGTTTTTTGCAAAAAAATATGCTGCCGGCATCAGCAAAAATGAATATTGGGATCCTACTTTTGAGGATGCCATGAATCTGCTGGCAAAGCTACCCGAGATAGCTTCGTACATATACGCAAAGCTTTACCGCGACGGCAAACGCACCCAAAGCGATCCTAACCTCGACATCGGCGCCGACTTCGCACACATGATGATGAAGCCCAAACCCTACGACGATGTATCGCGGCTGCATTTTATCATCCACAGCGACCATGAAAGCGGCAACGTAAGCGCGCACACCGGACACCTGGTGGCAAGCACTCTTGCCGACATTTATCAGGCAATAGCCGCCATGATCAACGGGCTGGCAGGACCTCTGCATGGACTGGCAAATCAGGAGGTGCTGCGCTGGCTGCAGGAACTAAAAGAAAAAATGGGCGATGAGGTACCCACCGAAGATGAGATGAAACAATTTGTGTGGGATACCCTCAACTCGGGGCAGGTGATTCCCGGCTATGGGCACGCCGTGCTACGCAAGACCGACCCACGCTACACCATCCAGCGCGAGTTTAGCCTCAAGCACATGGCCGACGACAAACTATTTAAATACGTCGACATGCTTTACAAAGTGGTGCCACCCATCCTGAAAGAACAAGGCAAAGCTAAAAACCCGTGGCCCAATCTTGACGCTCAAACCGGTGTCATCCAGTGGCATTACGGCGTTACCGAATACGACTTCTACACAGTGCTCTTCGGTGTTGGCCGCTCTATAGGTATCTGCGCCAACATCATCTGGGACCGCGCCTTGCATTATCCGCTTGAGCGTCCCAAATCCATAACCACCGACATGCTCGAAAAAATAGCAGGAATAAAATAATCGTTCTTTTTAATAAAATAAAAAAAGGAGCTCCTGATTTTTTGGGGCTCCTTTTTTAGCTTTTAATACAAAACATACCACAATGACGCACCAAATCGAATTTCGATTGCCCGCCTTTCGCCGCGGCATCCACCTCATCACCGACTACATCAGTGCACAACTTCCCACTCTGCCAGAGCAGGGTTTGTTGCATGTTTTCCTTATGCACACCTCGGCAGGATTGATCATCAACGAAAATGCTGATCCTACCGTGCTCAGCGATATGGAAACTTTTTTTGATAAATATGTGCCCGAAAACCAAAGCTGGTATTGCCACACCATGGAAGGCTCCGACGACATGCCGGCACATATCAAAACTGCTCTCACCGGCACTTCGGTAACCATTCCTATCCGCAATGGCCGCATGCACCTGGGTACCTGGCAGGGAATTTATCTCTGCGAATACCGCAACCACGGCGGCGAACGCAAAATCTGCGCGACGGTGATGGGGTGAGAAATCGTTGACACAAAAGTTGGAAGCTTTGTCCGGAATGGGCTTTAGAAGAAAATATTTATACTAAAAACCCCGCAGCGTTTCTTTCACTACGGGGTTTGTGTTTTGTTGTTGATAACTTTTAAAACGATAAAACTTATCGCACGATAAACTTGCGTGAGGTACTGATGCCGTCGGAAGGGACGAGGGTATAGAAATAATTGCCTGTTGGCAAATCCGAAACATTCATCTTTATTTGGTTGGCGCCTGGCATAAAGCGTTGTGCGGCTTGTCGTTGCAACACTCTTCCGGAGATGTCGAAAACAGCAACGGAAATCTCATCGGCCGACTGCAGCTCAAACGGAATGGTAAGTTCACTGGCGACAGGGTTGGGATACGCTTGTCCTATTCCGGCAAAAACCGGGCTTAGCTCTTCCTGGCCTGCAAAACCCGAAAACGACAGATCGTCGATGGTATAGGATGATCCTGGCGTGGCTGTGTTCTGGCTGTTTCCTAAGATAAATGAAATAACACATGAATCGGGTGTAGCGGTGCCTTCATAAAAGATGTTTATGGTGAAGGGTGAAAAGTCTTCAAACGTTTTTGCAACCACCCCGATACCGGCACCTATAACGTTTTCGTTATCCAAAAACATCCCGGCGAAAATCATCAAGGTGTCGTTGTCCAGTGGCGCACCTTTAATGTAGCCGGTGAGCTTAGCATGACGCTGATTGACAGCAAACGGCTCGGTTATGATAATGGGTGCAACAATGCCAAAATCGGGAACCTCAGCGGCCTTGAGTTCGACGCCATAGCCTGTTCTGCCTTCTACCTTCAGGACGTTAGAAAAATCCCCCATGCTAAAAGGAGCCATCCATCCCTCGGGTTGTTCACCACCCGACAGGTTTATCTCCCAATTTTCGAAGTCCCCGTTGGGAACCTGTGCCATTAGGCCCGAGCCAATAAATAAAATAAGAGCGAAAATTAAAAATGTACTTTTTTTCATGTTATTGAGATTTAAGTTATTAAAAAGTGAATTTATTTATGTTTTAATCAATAGTTCTTTTTTAATTTCCGGAATCTGTTGTTGGGCATAAGCCACAAGGTCAGGAAAAAAACAAAGGAAATCATTTTTCAATTCCTCATAATACATCACCAGTTCCTCAGTAGCATGCTGCATCTGCGAATCGAAGCGGGTTCGTTGCGCCAAGCCGCTCAGCGCCATCCCTACATTGTCGATAAAAGCATAAGAGGCCAGCCAGTTTCCCATTGCCATACCCGCAAGCACACGTTTCATGCGCGGCGGCATCACCAGATAATGGGCAAAGAGAACACGATAAGCGTTTTTAGTATAGAGCTGCAGCGACTGCTCTGAGTAGTCTTTCCAGTTGGCAGCCAGAAAATGATCGTAGTAAATGTCAACGATCACTCCCGAATATTTTCGGTAGCGGCTGCGGATACGCTGGCGACTTTGTGCCGTTACCGGGTGCTGGTCGGTGAAGGTGTCGATGTGCCGATGCAGAATGATGCCATGCTGTATTTCGGGTGCAAAAGCGAGAAACTGCTTTCCTTTTACACTGTCGGCAATAAAGTTGCCCACCATGATTTTGGGGTCACCAAACGAGAGGAAAAGATGTGCCAGATAATTCATCAGGCACTAAACAACGATTCACGGCTGATTGTTGCCTGATTGCTGCTGATCGTACAAATCAACCAATCGGCGGGCAGCCACGTAAGCGCTTACTTCATCGTAACGAACCGCCTTTTGCATTTGCGGAAGCGAGGCTTTTATTTTACCATCATTATAAAAATCGCTTTGCAAAATTTCATCTATGGCCTCTCGAAGGGTAAGGTTTTTCTGTTCCTGCCGGTTTTCCTGAAAAAACCCATTTTCACGCGTTTTGTCAAGATACTCCTGCACGCTGTCCCACATCTCTATGATGCCGGTACCAGCGCGAGCCGAACAGGTCTGTACCGGCGGTGTCCATCCGGAAGGAGCTGGCGGAAACAGGTGTAGGGCATTTTTATATTCAACCATGGCACGCTGGGCGGCCAACTTGTTGTCGCCGTCAGCTTTGTTTATGCAGATAATGTCGGCCATCTCCATGATGCCGCGTTTGATGCCCTGCAGTTCGTCGCCGGCTCCGGCCAGCATAAGCAACAGAAAAAAGTCAACCATGCCGTGCACGGTAGTCTCTGATTGTCCGACGCCAACAGTCTCTACAAAAATCACATCAAAACCTGCCGCCTCACAAAGGATAATGGATTCGCGGGTTTTGCGCGCCACGCCACCCAAAGAACCTGAAGAAGGCGAAGGGCGGATGAATGCATTTTTATCGACAGAGAGGTCTTCCATGCGCGTTTTGTCGCCCAGGATACTGCCTTTGGTGCGGGTGCTGCTGGGGTCGATGGCCAGCACCGCCAACTGATGACCAAGTGCGGTAAGATGCGTACCCAGCGCTTCGATGAAAGTACTCTTGCCTACGCCTGGAACGCCGGTAATTCCTATGCGAATCGAGTTTCCGGCATGCGGCAGACATCGGCTTATAATATCCTGCGCCAGCTCGTGATGCTGCTGCCGCGAACTTTCTACCAAGGTGATGGCCTGACTAAGCAGGACGCGGTCGCCCGCAAGGATTCCGTCAGCATATTCACGTGCGGTGAGCACCTTGCGCCCGGCACGCTTAAAACGCTCAACGGAAGATTTGCTGACCTGCTCAGGCTGCGGCACGCCGGCATTGACATGCAATGCAGAAGGATGATGATGATCGTTATCGGACATAAAATGAATGCTTTTTACAAAATTAACGTTAATAGCGTTAGCCATTATCCTCAACAACCAGATGTCAAAGTTTGTTGGAAAAAGCTCGTCCTGCGGCGCTCCCCTGTTTATTTTTCAATCTGATGGCTGCACGCTAATCTCTCCAACTGAATTTTAAAGAAACACAGCATCTTCCCGCAAGGTTGTTTTTTCACAATAACGACATCGCAGCTTCAGCGATTCCTCATCTTTTATTACATCAAAACTTGTGGTGATATGCTCATGGTTGGTGATGCAGTTGGGATTGAAACACCGGACGATCTTTTGTATGCGATCAGGAATTTGAACCCTTGATTTTTGCACCACTTTATAATCACGTATCTCAATAAGCGACGCATTAGGCGCTACCAGTGCGATCTTGTTCACCTCGTCGCTTTCAAAAAACTTGTTGCTCACCTTCACGATACCTTTGCGACCATATTTTTTGCTTTCCAGGTTGGTACCAAAAAGCACCTGCTCTTCGAGGTTTTCAAGACTGAGAATCTTGATAACTTTAAAAAGACTGTTGGCCGGGATGTGGTCGATAACCGTTCCGTTTTCGATGGCCGACACTTTGAGTTCTTTTCTTTGCTCGTTATTTTCCATGACAATGATTTTTTTATCAATAATAGAAACAATAAACCACTACTTAACGCCCAGAATAGCGGCCAGCAGTGCCTGACGCACAAAAACGCCGTTGAGTGCCTGGTGAAAATAATAGGCTTTGGGGTTGCTATCGACGTCGGCGGCAATTTCGTTGACGCGTGGCAGCGGATGCATAATAGCCATATTCGCACGAGACCCGGCCAGCATGCCGTTGCTCAGATTGTATGCATTTTTTACGCGCTCGTATTCGAGCGGATCAGAAAAGCGCTCTTTCTGGATGCGCGTCATGTAGATGATGTCCACCTTTGGTATTACCTCCAGCAAGTCGATGTACTGATAATAAGAAAGGTTGTTTTCTTTGATATGCCGCTTAACATAGCTCGGCAGCTTAAGCTCCGTGGGCGACACCAGGTGAAAAGTAGTGTTGTATTGCTTAAGCGCCATGGTAAGCGAATGCACAGTGCGCCCGTATTTGAGATCACCCACGAAAGCAATGTTGAGATTATCGAGCGTCCCTTGCGTCTTTCGTATCGAATACATGTCGAGCAGAGTTTGGGTGGGATGCTGGTTGGAACCGTCGCCGGCATTAATTACAGGCACCGGCGACACTTCGCTGGCATAGCGCGCACTGCCGTCAACCGGATGGCGCATCACGATAATGTCGCTGTAGTTGCTCACCGTGAGTATGGTGTCGTTGAGCGATTCGCCTTTGCTCACACTCGACGAAGCTACCGAGTCGAAGCCAATTACTTTGGCGCCCAGCCGCGACGCTGCACTCTCGAAGCTGAGCCGTGTGCGTGTGGATGGCTCAAAGAAAAGCATGGCCACCACATAGTCTTCGAGGATCTTCTGGGTTGGCTGCTGCTCAAATCCTTCGGCGATGTCCAGAATCTTAATCTGCTCCTCCTTGCTGAAGTCATTGATAGATATTAAACTCCTGTTTTTCATGTTTGTATGTTGATTTTTGTGTTGATCCCTGAACCTGATTTAACAAAAAAAAGAAGCACCTCACATGAGCATGCTTCTTTTTTAATTTCAAGTATTGTATTGGAACAGCGATGTGTTACCATGTTTTTTTAGAAGGCAAAATTAGAATAATCCGTCTTTGTGTTTCAAAGAGAGGAGAAATATTTTATTAACAGTAGATTAAATACATCCGCTAATCTCCGCCAATTAAGCGAATAGCCGCTAATTCTTTTTTAATTCATGTTAATTAGGCTCATTCGCGCTAATTCGCGGATGCCTTCCTTTTTAAGAACAGCTAAAAATCACAGCCTGTTGTAACGTTTGCCGAAGGTAAGGTTGAGATAAAAGTTGAAGAAATAATAATGCTTGTTCTCAAAAGCCATGAGTGCGATGGGCGTGATGTAGGCATCAATCATTGCACCTAACTCCAAGGCTTTGATGCTGGTGTTGTAAGCGCCAAAGTCGAAAGACAACCCACCTTTGACATAGCCGCCCGGATGAAAAGTTGTTTTCTGCAGACCGTCGATAAAAGGGGCGCGCCCGTAAATGTTATCCACAAAATGCTTATTAGGATCGTAGCGCCTGGATTCCGGTGACTCGTAGATGTCCTCGTTAAAAATGAATAGATAAATGGGTTTGCTGATGCCGATACTGATGCCGCCGTAATAGGCCAGTCGTACCTCTACCCCACCCCAGTAGGGCTTGCTGTTGAGCAAATGCTGTTGTCCGAAGCCGCTACGCAGATCGTAAACTTTGTTGAGCTTCCCGTACACATAACTATTGGCATCGCTGTAGTAGGCGCCGTAATAATTGATGCGAACCTGTTTGTTGGCACGAATTCCAAAAAACTCGACCTCCCAAACATTTTTAACAAAAGCATTCTGATTGTAAGCCTTTCGGAAAATAAGTCCCCAGCCGCTGGTATGCGCCATAGCGCCACCCATGATTTCGCGTTTCAGGATTACTTTGTTGAGGATGGTATCGATCTGATCGAAACGAACCTCCTTATCCTGCTGCGCCCTGAGCGGCATGGCTCCGGCAGCCAACAGCATTATCAACATTATGAAAGTAATTTTCCTGAACATGGGGATTTCATTAGTTTGCCCGACAGCGCCGCAGGCAATGTGGCAGGATTATGGACGCACCTCTTTCTGGTATTTTTGCACCTCGCCATACGCCGAACAATTGTGAGACGATTTACAGGCATTCATTGCAAAACCCAACATGATCAGGGCTGCCATCAAAACGATCATTCTCGATATTTTTTTCATATTTGCACGCATCATGTATTAATTATTGCCCGCAAGGAGCGACAATTTCAGTTTTTTGTAATAAACAGAAATTTAAACATAATATTGCCGCTAAATTACAAATGATCTTGTATTCTAAAACAAATATTTTGCTATCATGGCTACCGTAAATCCAACGATTGAGGCTGGCTGGGGAGCTGCTCTCGGGGAGCATTTCCAGTCGCCCTACTTTGCACAACTCAAAGACTTTCTGCTGCAGGAGCGGCAACAGCACCGGGTCTATCCCGCCGGAAAACACATCTTCAACGCTTTCGATCTCACGCCTTTCGACAAGGTAAAAGTGGTAATATTAGGCCAGGATCCGTATCATGGCCCCGGTCAGGCGCACGGGCTTTGTTTTTCGGTGATGCAGGGAGTGGCGCCGCCACCGTCGCTTGTGAATATTTTTAAAGAGCTACAAAGCGATCTGGGGATGCCGGTGCCCAATCATGGCGACCTGAGCCGCTGGGCCGAACAAGGCGTGCTGCTGCTCAACGCCACACTTACCGTGCGGGCGGGAGTGGCAGGCTCGCACCAAAACAAAGGGTGGGAGACTTTTACCGATGCAGCTATTCAAAAACTCGCCACCCAACGCGATCATCTGGTTTTTCTGCTGTGGGGAAATTACGCCATTAACAAACAGCGCCTTATCGATGCGGAGAAACACTGCATCCTCACCTCGCCACATCCTTCGCCACTTTCGGCAAGCCGCGGATTTTTTGGCAATCACCATTTTTCCAAAGCCAACGACTACCTGAAGCAGCATGGTATAAACGAGATCGACTGGCGATTATAAAAAAAGACAAAGGATAAAAGAAAAAAGATAAATAAATAACTGCAATGACAAAAAGCATAACACGCTCGCTCAGCATCATAATGATAATAATGTTTGCCTTTGCTCCGGGCAATGTTGCGGCGCAGGTGGCCGCCGATGAAGTAACAGGCATCTGGCTCAACGAAGACAAAGATGCTCATGTGGAAATCGAAAACCGCAGTGGTAAATATTATGGCGAAATCGTATGGCTCAAAACCCCCATCGACCCAGAAACCGGCAAAGCCAGACTCGACGACAAAAATCCGGATGCTGTCTCGCAAAAGCGTCCTCTCATGGGACTGCTATTACTTTCCGAATTTGTATTCGATGGCGATGACGAATGGAAAAACGGCACCGTTTACGATCCCAAAAGCGGCAAAACCTACAGTTGCTACATGGAGTTTACCGACAAAACCAAAAACAAGCTAAAGGTGCGTGGCTACATCGGCATATCGCTGCTGGGCCGCACTACCTACTGGACGCGGGTGGAATAAGGGGTGCTGGGTTGTCGGCATCGAGCTACTTCAAAATCCGACATTCTGCGGTTCGATAAACGTATTCGTTTTAAATCGTTAATCGTTAATTGTCATTCGTAAATCGTATTTATTTTAATACCGATGCGATGATGTCTGCAAAATCGCTGTGCAGCGTTTTCTTTTCTTCTTCGCTTAGCAGGCTCACATCCACCGGCGGATGTATGGTGAGCTGCACGGTGACAGGGGTGATTTTTCCGGTAGCTTCCACTATTTTATAAGTGCCGTCGATCGTGAGCGGCACAGCAATGGCGTTGGCTCCAATCACGAGTTTGAAAGCTCCGGGCTTAAACTTTCCCATGCGACGGCTCCTGCTTCGCGTGCCTTCCGGAAATATCACCATCGGATGTCCCTGCTGTATCTGCTGGCTGCCACGCTCGATGATGGTGAGCGACTGCCGCACATTTTTCCGATCGATCAAAAGGCAATGCATGGCACGCATCCAAACGTTGAGAAACGGAACACGTCCCAGCTCCTTTTTAGCAATAAAACCAATCGTTTTTGGGATAAATCCTACGATAAGCGGAATATCGGCAAGTCCCTGATGGTTGCTCACAAAGCACACCCGATTGCTTGTGGGCAAATTTTCCAACCCATGGATTTTTACTTTGGCACCGCCAACAAAAAGCATTTGTCGCGCATAAAACGAACTCATGGCGTTGGTGTAACGGTCGGCAAATTTGTTGGCTCTTACAAGATAGGCCAGCAGCGCCGGCACAAGGACAATCGGTGTAAGCAACGCCAGGATGATGATGTTGATTACAAACAACACATTACGGAAAGTAAACTTAAATCGCATGCTGCATTGCTTTTTAGGTTTTATATCTGCAGGCGACAAAATTAGCATAAAAGGCTTTTTAAACTAAATTTGCCCGCCGTAAAGTAACAACAGAAAAAAGGAGTTTAAAAAAATGGCAAAAAAACCACGCCTCTCGTTTTGGCAGATTTGGAATATGAGTTTTGGATTTTTAGGAATCCAGTTTGGATTTGCATTGCAGAATGCCAACGCTTCACGCATCTTGCAAACCTTTGGTGCGGAGGTAGAGCATCTCTCCTGGTTTTGGTTGGTAGCGCCCATCACCGGAATGGTTGTGCAGCCCATAATCGGATATTTCAGCGATCGTACCTGGAACCGATTCGGACGCAGAAGGCCCTACTTTTTGGTTGGGGCTTTCCTCACCAGTATAGCACTTGTACTCATGCCCAATGCACCAGCCCTGGCAGGTTACATTGCTCCCATGTTTGTTGGTGGTGGCTTGCTGATGATTATGGATGCTTCTATCAATATTTCCATGGAGCCTTTTAGGGCATTGGTTGCCGACAAGTTGCCTGACGAGCAACATACCCTCGGTTTTTCTATGCAAACATTATTAATAGGCATTGGTGCTGTGATAGGCTCCTGGCTGCCCTACATTTTAGGAAATTTCCTAGGTTTTTCCACCGAAGCCGAAGCCGAAGGATTGGTACCTCAAAATGTTACATGGTCGTTTTATTTTGGTGCTGTAGTATTAATTTCTTCCATCATCTATACAGTTTCTACCACAAAAGAATATCCGCCGGAGTTTTATGATGAGGAAGAAGACAAATCGGAAATCAAGCAAAAGTTTAAAATCCCTCCCACAATGTGGCAACTTTTGCTGGTTCAGTTTTTCTCATGGTTTGCACTGTTTTCCATGTGGGTTTATACTACACCTGCTATTGCCCAGCATTATTTCGGCACCACCGACCCCAATTCGGCCGGCTACCAGGATGCCGGAAACTGGGTTGGGATTTTATTTGGGATTTATAATGGCGTGTCAGCAGTTATTGCCCTTTCGCTTCCCAAAGTCGCCAAAGTTATTGGGCGCAAACCAACCCACGCTATTGCATTAACCATAGGCGGCTTGTCCTTTCTGTCCTTCGCTCTTATTTCCGATCATCATTTACTCTGGATTCCGATGATTGGCGTAGGTATTGCTTGGGGAAGTATTCTGGCCATGCCCTATGCTATGCTGGCCTCTTCCCTTCCTGCAAAACAAATGGGGGTTTTTATGGGATTATTCAATATGTCGATCACCATTCCTCAAATTATCAATGGGATTTTCAGTGGTTTGATTTTGAAATATCTCTTCGATGGCGATCCCATCAAGGCCTTATACATGGCCGGAGTACTGATGATACTTGGAGCGGTGAGTACATTTTTTGTAAGGGATAAGGTTAATCAGTAGATGACAAGACCTGTCAGACCGTGAAAATCTGACAACGTTTGGTGTTTTAAATGTTTTTTAAAATTATCGAATCTTCAAAAATCACGTAAAGTATTTTTCTACTTTTTTATTGTGATTCCACAAATTCTTGTGGCAAAGCTTTTCAGATTTTTTACAAAAACTTTATTTGATGGCCAGTGTCACGCTGTTAAACGTTGTTAGCGTTGGCTGATTTTTGAAATCGGACATGAAGCTCAACAGCCCGGCCGAAACAAATTTCAAGGTAAACAAAGGTTTGTCAGGTTTGTTACCACTACAGATCAATCCATTGCTAACCAATAATCTAAATGATATGGAATACTACATCAGCAAAAAAGTAAATATAAAATTTGACGAAGCCATAGCGCGCGTCACTGAAACACTCAAAATTGAAGGCTTTGGCGTGTTAACGACCATTGAAACTGATAAAGTATTAAAGGAAAAACTTGGCGTTGATTTTCCCCGTTATACCATTCTGGGCTCTTGCAACCCTTCCTACGCCTACGAGGCATTGCAAAGCGAAGACAAGATTGGCCTGATGCTACCCTGCAACGTTATCGTGCGACAGCTCGAAAATGATACTGTGGAAGTGTCGGCAATAAACCCCGTGGTAGTAATGCAGCCAGTCGAAAACGAAAATCTTAACGATTTAATGGAAGAGGTTCTCATACGGCTTACCAAAGCGATCAATCTTATTTAGCGCAGGGCGCAAAGGAGTATCAGGGATGCTAAACCTTTCAGAGCTGACATCCCTTGAATTGGCGACTGAAGAATGCAAGTTATGTTCTATTTACTATTTACTACCTAATATTTGCTTCCTGCTAATTTCCCATCGCTCACCTCTTCTTTCTAGCTTCTTCACTTCCTACATCCTTCTTTCATCGGCTTTGAAAGCGCCGCGGGCGTGGAGAATCCATTGGCTGCGGTCGAGCGGATTAACGCCTTTGTAGGGGCGGCTCACACCTTCGCCCGGCGGACAAGGTTGGTAGCCGCGCAGCGATAGTCGCAACTGACCCAGACCTCCCGAAAGCGACGCCAGCCGCGTTGCATAATCGGTGGAAGTAGCTGCAGGAACAGTGCCGTGCAAGGTAAAGTTCTCGCCGGAAAAGCTGGGTGTATCGAAGGTGGCGCGCATCTGGTGCAGATCGGCTGCTACTTTGCCCAGGAGTGTCTCGGCTGCAATAATCGTAAAATCAAAAACAGGCTCCAAAAGTATCGTATCCGATTTGGTGAGCGCATCCATGAGCGCCATCGGGGTAGCAATGATAAAATCACCGGGACGAGAGTGCATCTCATGGTCTTCGCCATCCGCCAAAGTAATTTTTACATCCGTAACTTCCCAGCCCCGGATGCCCTGCTCCAACGATTTTGCAATAATGCCGGCAATCTCATTTTGATATTTCTGCCGGATTTTATCTGTGCTAACCGTGGATGCGTAAGTTATTCCTGACCCTGTAGCAGCAGGTTCCACCAAAAACTTAACTACCGCCCAGCAGGGTTTGGGCATGGTGTAGCTGGCAAAACCAAAGGCGCTGTTGGCAGGTGTTTCTTTATAAATAATGGACGGGGCACCAAACTGTACCTGTAGCCCATATTGGCTAAGCAGGGTGTCCGCCAAAATTTCCAATTGAATCTTACCCATGAGCTGCACGTGTAATTCGCTTTCCTTTTTGTGCCATTGCAGCGCCAGCCGCGGATCTTCTTTGTCGATTTGTGTGAGTGCTGTGGCAAGGGCTACAAACTGCGCGGGATCGGCGGGCAAAACCTGAACCGTGAGCACCGGCTGCATCACCTGCGCTGTCGGAGGCACTGCGTGGGCATCGCCCAAAATATCGCCGATGCGGGCTTGGGAGAGTCCGCTTACGATTCCTATATCACCGCAACTCAAAAATGTTTCGTCAGTCAAACGGCCATTGAAGCGTTTTTTAATCTGAGCTACTTTTTCTTCGAGCTGCCGTGTATGATTCCAAACTTTATCACGCACTTTCAGGTTGCCATCAAAAAGCCGTACGTGCGCCAGATGCCCCAACGTGTTGTCGTTTTCTACTTTAAAAACGATGGCCGACAAAGTAGTTGCGGTATCGATGGTTGGCGGTATAAAGCGCACTGCTGCGTCGAGGAGTTCCACAATACCACGCCCCCACTTAGCAGCGCCGGCCAGTACCGGAAAAAGTTTGCGCGCCACCACCTGTTTTTGCAGTTTGCTGAGAACGTACGCTGGTTCCAGAGGTTTTCCTTCGAGATAAACATCAAGAATTTCGTTGTCGTGGTCGGCGAGGTTTTCGATCATAAAGCGCCGATAATTTTCTGCACCAGGGTCATTTTCATCAAAAACAGTTGCCATCGCAGCCGTATCTTCACCCTGCCCGACGGGAAAGGTGAGTGGCGCTAACGCAATTCCAAGCTCCGATTGCAACTGCTGAAGCACCTTTTCGAAATCAGCTCCGGCACGATCTGTTTTATTAATAAAAAAGATCACTGGGATGTCGCGACTTTTGAGGGCATGCCACAAGGTGTAAGTGTGTGCCTGCATTCCCTCCACCGCCGAAACGACGAGAATGGCACCGTCGAGAATTTGCAAGGCACGCTCCACCTCTGCTGAGAAATCGGCGTGGCCGGGCGTGTCGATGAGGTTGATGCGCTGGCCTTTCCACAGCAGCCTGTCGTAAGCGGCACGCACCGAAACACCGCGACGCCGCTCTATCTCCATGCTATCGGTGAGAGTGGTGCCTTTGTTTACATCGCCGACAGCGCCTACGGTTCCGCCCAGGAAAAAGATATGCTCTGAGGTGGTAGTTTTGCCAGCATCCACGTGCGAGAGGATGCCCAGATTGATGATTCCGGATGTCGTCATTAGGGTTGCAAAGATAGAAAAAGCGGAGCGCGGGGTGCCGGGCACAGCATAATGACACAGCCACATTATCGCCTGGCAGCGCTGACAGCAGCGCTCAAAAAAACCCAATGTTAAAGATATTAACATCGGGTTTTAATTTCGTAGCGAGGGAGGGACTCGAACCCTCGACCTCAGCATTATGAGTGCTGCGCTCTAACCAGCTGAGCTACCTCGCCATTCCTTCTAAAAAAAGAACTTTTTGTTTCCCGTTTTTTTGGTCGGGGCGGCAAAAGTAGAAATTAATTTTTAATAGCCATAAAAAAAATTGCTTTTTCTACATTTTACCATCTTATTCACCAAATGGCAAGCGAACTCTATAATCGTAAAGCAATAAATGCTTGTAGGATTGAGCGAAAGGTTACTTCTCGGGTTTGCTGACACAGGTATTGATTCCGATGATGATGCGAAGAACAAGGTCAGCCATTCCCATATTTATTTTCATTAATCAAAATCAATTCATCAGGATTTGGAAATGTACTTGGCAAAAAGTCTATTTTAAATGGTAATTCCAGATTCATCAATTCCTCAACTTTTTTATCAGTCAGGTCATTATCCAAACAATAATTAAACACCAATTTTAAATATCGTCTGATTACCATTAATGGCAAAAATTGACCGCGAGAACCCATCCATTCCATTAAATCCTTTTTTCCTTTTGAACTATTACACGCTCTGCAAGCATAAATTAAGTTTTCAGCATCATCTTTCCCTCCAAGTCTTTTTGGGAAAATATGGTCGAGGGCTAAGTTTTCAGGTGATCCACAATAATTGCAAAACTGCCCAGTCTGAAGTTTGATTTTTTCATCATCAAAAATTGACCGCATATTCAAGGTTCCTTCTTTCAGTCCCTTGAATAACCTGGCTCTGATCATAAAATTAAATTTCCCGTATTTTTTCTGCTTTTTGTCTACAGCACTATGAGCCATTGCGAGGTTTGCATAGGACCAATAAATATGCTCTTTAACTGTCAATAGTTTCTGCTTCTCCATTAATATTGTCCTAATAAAGGTTTCTTTGAAGGTTGTGGTGGGAAAAACTCACTTTTATTCATTTTCTGAATCATGATTTGCAGTAATGGGGTTGTACTTAGGGTTGAAAACTTCGTGAGTTGCAGGCTAGTAACGCCAAACTTTATGAGTAAGCCTAATGGTTTGTCATGTGCTGCCAAATAGTTTTTAGCTTGTGCAAGATGAACATCTTTCAGATTAATCACTGCTTTGTCAACGCTGCCGTGGCTCAATAAAATTTGATTGTGTGTTGCCATCAGGTCACTTAAATTTATCAAATCAGAGTTTCAGCATCAAGCAACTGCCATCATTAAAAATCTGGTTTGGATTTTCAATTTACAAAAGAAAAGGAATTTTTGATTTAAGATTTACCAATGAGGATTAACAATTAACGATTAACGATTTATGGAGGATGCTTGTGGTTTTTGTATTTTAAAATAAAACCAGGGTTGCCATCACTTACACTGCCGACTGTGGACGGAGAACTGTGGACTGCTATTAGCTTTCCTCCTCTGGCGGCTCAGGATCCTGGGTGGAGCGTCCTCTCCCGGCTTTCTTCAATGCCTGATCGAGAATATATTCTATCTGGCCGTTTGCGCTGCGAAATTCATCGGCAGCCCACTTCTCCAGCCTTTCGTACATCTCCGGTGAAATTCGCAACACAAATGTTTTCTTTTTGGCCATTTTTTTTGATTTGTCTTTTTAAGAAACTATTACAACCCGAATAGCGCTATAATTCTAACCTCCAATTTCTAATGATGCAGCGTGCCGATATTGATCACCGGGGCGGCGTCGCGGTCGGAACAAAGCACGACCATCAGGTTGCTCACCATGGCGGCTTTCTTGTCTTCGTCGAGTTCTACAATTTCTTTTTTGGATAACTCCTCCAGCGCCATCTCCACCATGCTCACAGCGCCTTCTACAATTTTAAATCGTGCGGCCACAATAGCGGTAGCCTGCTGACGGCGCAACATGGCACTTGCTATTTCGCTGGCGTAAGCCAAATAACTGATGCGCGCTTCGTGCACATAGATGCCGGCGATGGCAAGCCGCTCAGTAATCTCCACTTCGAGGGCATGATTTACCTCTTCGCCACCCGAACGCAAAGTGATGTCGGCTCCCGCGTCGTCAAAATTATCGTAAGGATAATGACCAGCCAGCTTACGCATTGCAGCCTCAGTTTGGATTTCGACAAAATGCTCGTAATGATCTACCTCGAAGGCTGCCTTAAAAGTATCTTCAACTTTCCACACCAGCACAATGCCGATCATAATTGGGTTGCCGAGCTTGTCGTTTACCTTGATAGGCTCGCTGTCGAGGTTGCGAGCACGCAGCGAAATTTTGTCTTTTGTAAAAAATGGATTCACCCAAAAGAAACCGTTTTTCTTGATGGTTCCCTGGTAAGCGCCAAAGAGGACCAACACCTTCGACTCGTTGGGGTTGACGATTGTAAAACCAGCAATCAGCAACAGCGCAAGGATATCGATAACGATCAGCCAGGGCAATTCGAGCGTGATCAAAACAACAATGGGAACGACCAGCAATAGCAACACCAGCACAACCATCGGGTAACCGGAAATTGCCGAATAAGATTTTTCTTCTTTTTTCATAGTCAGGAGTTTTTAAAAGTACATGTTTGATATTATTTCAATATCACAAAGATACTATTATAAATTAATACGCCCGACAAAAAATATTTTTATTTTTTTAATGATGTCGTTGCTTTTGGGGCTTTAGTTCAAAAATCAATATTCGATATTAAGTTTTTGATCCCAAAATCCCGCTACAATAAAAATGTATTGTAACTTTTCCCGTGGTCAGCACGTCGTAGGACTAAAATGCACAAAAAATACTTTATCAATAAACTAACTTCATAAATAATCATTTAAAAACTACACAGATGAAGGCGATACACAAATCGGGAATAATTTACATCGTGATGGCACTTGCCCTGCTGGCTCCCGTCATTGCACAGGCTCAGACAACGAAAGGCAACAAAAATGTGGTGAAGCAGGAACGCGCTGTTACTCCTTTTATCAAAATAGATGTGAACGGAGCTTTCGACGTATTTCTAACCCAACAGCCGGCCACCACGCTGACGGTAGAAGCCGATGAAAACCTGATGGATCAAATCACCACCGAGGTTCGTAACCAGGTGCTGACGATAAGCTCTAAACAAATTAAAAACCCTACCAAGCTCAACGTCTATATTTCATCCCCCACCATCGAGTTTATCAGGATGAGCGGTGCCTCAAACCTCACCGGAGAAAATACCATCCAGGGACAAGCACTCGATATTACAACCAGCGGTGCCACGGATTTACGACTCAATGTAAATGTGGATGTTCTATCGGTAAATGCTTCCGGCGCTTCGGTGATTACCCTCTCAGGTACTGCCAAAGAATTGTTGGCAACAGCCAGTGGCGCCTCCGACGTAAAAGCCTCTAAACTTCAGGTGACCGATGCTACGGCCGATGCCAGCGGCGCAGCCAACATTAATGTGAATGCTTTGGGCAAAGTGCATACCACCACCAGCGGCGCCGGCGACATCGACCTCTCCGGAAAAGCTGCCGAGGTAGAAAACTACAACGACGAAATGAATGTGAGATCGTGGAAAGAGGGCAACAAAACCATCGTAAAAGCAGGCAGCGTAATCGTGGAAGTAACCGACAGCGATTCCACCAAAATTTCTATTGGCGGACACAATCTCACTGTGGATAAATCCGGCAACGTAAAATGGAAGCGCAACCACACGCAGAAGTTTAACGGACACTGGGCCGGAGTTGAGTTGGGTGTAAATGGCTACGTGACCGATGGCTTTAAAACGGACATCAAAGGACAATATGATTTTTTGAATCTGAAATACGAAAAATCTATCGAGGTGAATGTGAACTTCTTTGAGCAAAATTTTAATCTTATTGACGAAAAATTTGGTGTGCTCACCGGTTTAGGATTGCGCTGGAACAACTACCGTTTCGACGACAATAATATAGTTCTGGATGGCGATGCAGACGTCATCGTTGGGCACGCCCACGACACGCACCAATTGCGCAAAAGCAAGCTGGTGGCCAACTATCTTACCCTGCCCGTTCTGTTCGAGTACCAGACCAACCGTTTTTCAAGGCGCAACAGTTTTCACGTAGGCGCCGGCATGGTGATGGGATGGCGCTTTGCTACGCACACCAAGATTCTTTATTTCGACAACGGTCGCCAAAAACCCAAACAACACGACAGCTTCCATCTGCGGCCTTTCCGCTACGACGCAACCGTGCGCGCCGGCTGGGGAATCATCAACCTCTACGCAACCTACTCGCTCAACACCCTTTTCAAAGAGGGGCGTGGTCCCGAGCTATACCCATTTTCCATTGGCATTACACTGGCCAATTTTTAAAGAAAGCTTTTAGCAAAATAAACTGTATCTCAAAAGCCACCAATAACACTGGTGGCTTTTGTTATATTTTGCTGTAAGCAAAAAACACAAAAAATGTATTACTTTTACATCGTTATTTTTTAATCCAAAATAAATACCGAATTAGTATGTCAGGACACAGTAAATGGTCGACCATTAAACGCAAAAAAGGTGCACTCGACTCCAAGCGCTCCAAGATCTTTTCTAAGATCATCAAAGAAATTACCGTTGCCGTAAAAGAAGGCGGATTCGATCCGGAGGGCAACCCGCGTTTGCGTATGGCAATTGCCAATGCCAAAGGCGCCAGCATGCCCAAGGACAACATCGAACGCGCCATCAACAAAGGCAAAGAGAAAGACGCCGCTGCTTTTTCCGAGCAAACTTTTGAAGGATACCTGCCCAACGCCATAGCGGTTTATGTAGAATGTACTACCGACAACCAACAACGCACTGTAAGCAACATCCGTTCGATCTTTAACAAACATGGCGGAAACCTGGGAACCACTGGCTCGCTGAGTTTCATGTTTGACAGAAAAGGCGTTTTTGAAATTCCTAAAAAAGAGGATTTCGACATGGACAGCTTTGAGCTGGAAGTAATCGATGCCGGCGCCGAAGACATCACCGAGGAAGATGACATGATCACTCTCATTACCTCCATGGAAGATTTTGGCAACATGCAACGAAAACTCGAGGAGCTGGGAATAGAAACGGAAAGCGCCCAGTTGGAGCGCATCCCCCACGAAACTATTAACCTTGACCTCGAAAGCGGACGGAAAATTATGAGAGTAGTAGACCTCTTTGAGGACGACGACGATGTACAAAACGTGTTTCACAACCTCGAGATTACCGATGAGATGATGGAGGAAATGGAATAACTCCAAAGACAAAAGTCAAAACCCAAATAACAATAAGTTCCGAAATCCAATGCCCAAATAATTGTGTCTGTTTAGATTATTGAATTTTTTGAATTGAGATTTATTTGGATTTTGTTTCATTGTTACATTAGATTTTCTTAAAACATCAAAACCGGCTTCGTGCCGGTTTTTTTGTTTTCACGTATTTTCTTTACTCCGCACACTTATCAACAAGCTGCCCCAAAAAAGCCATCGAAAGGCTATTTTTGCTGTCCTTGTTTTTTCATTCCCATAATAGCTGAAGTTATGTATTTGATTTTTGATACCGAAACCACCGGTAAGCCCAGGAATTACAACGCACCGATTACTGATCTGGACAACTGGCCACGCATGGTGCAGATTGCCTGGCAACTGCACGACTACGACGGCAATCTGATAGAGAATCAGAGTTTTATTGTTCGTCCCGACGGCTTCGACATCCCCTACAACGCCGAGAAAATCCACGGCATCTCCACACAAATGGCTGCTACCTATGGGGCGCCGTTGCAAGAGGTACTTGATGTTTTTTCGGCTACCCTGCAACGCTGTACACACGTTGCCGGCCACAACGTAAGCTTTGATCTGAACATTGCCGGTGCTGAATTTTTGCGCTGCGGACTGGACAACCTGCTAGCCGGACCTGCATCGGTGGATACCATGCAAATATCCACCGCATATTGTGCCCTGCCGGGAGGACGCGGCGGCAGCTACAAATACCCAAGCCTTTCGGAGCTGCACATCAAACTCTTCAACACAGCTTTTGAAGAAGCCCACAACGCTGCCGGAGATGTGGTGGCCACAACGCGCTGCTTTCTGGAGCTTATCCGCCTGGGCATTATCGACGAGCAGCACCTGAAAATTGACAAACAAATCTTATTACGATTTCGTCAAAATAATACCACACCGATAGCGCCCATCGAGCTGAAGGTGAAATCTAACAAGCAACTTAGCGAAGAGCTGGCTGCCAAATCCATGGCCATCCCTGACGAAACAGTTGCTACCATTACTGAACAAACTATAGCGGCTGATACAGCAAAATCCTTCGTCCATTTGCACGTACATTCTTATTTTTCTGTATTGCAGGCCACACCCTCCATCGAAGGGCTGGTGCAAAAAGCCGCCGGGCTGGGGATGACGGCATTGGCACTCACCGATCTGGGAAACTTGTATGGTGTTTTTCAGTTTATAAAAGTAGCGCAGAATCACAACATCAAGCCGATTATCGGATGCGAGCTCTATCTTACAGAAGACCGCCTGAAAGTAAAATTCACCAAAGACAATCCCGACCGCCGCCACCAACAGCCATTTTTGGCCAAAAACATCCAGGGCTACCGCAACCTTTCGCACCTTAACACGCTGGGATGGGTGGAAGGCAGCTACAGCGGATTTCCGCGCATCGACAAAGAGTTGCTGCTGCGTTATAAAGATCATCTGATAACCACCACCGGCGGACTGCAGTCGGAGATCAATGACTTGATTTTGAATATCGGCGAGCAACAGGCAGAAGAGGCTTTTGTATGGTGGCACCAGCAATTTGGCGACGACTTTTACGTGCAGATCAACCGCCACGGCCTTCCGGAGGAGGAACGCGCCAACATGGTACTTTTGAAATTTGCCCGTAAATACAATGTGAAAATCATTGCTGCCAACGAAATATTTTATCTCGAAAAAGAAGATTCGGATTTGCACGACAGCCTGCTTTGCGTCAAAGACAACGAATATCAGAGCACACCCATTGGCAGAGGCCGGGGAACGCGATTTGGATTTACAAGCGATGAGTATTATTTCAAGACGCAGCAGGAAATGCAGGAGCTCTTCGCCGACCTACCCGAAGCCATCTCCAACACTTACGAGATTGCCGAATCCATAGAAGCTTTCAATTTGCAGCGCGATGCTATGATGCCAGAGTTTCCGATACCACCCGATTTTGGCACGCTCGAAGATTATCGGACGAAATTTTCAGAGGAAGAGCTGAAAGTTTTTTTTGACGATATAGAAGTGAAAGGTAATTTCAAGCGCATCGGAGGATATGAAAGGGCGCTACACATCCAGCTCGAAGCCGATTATCTGCAACACCTCACTATGCAGGGAGCCCAAAAACGCTACCCCGACATGAGCGATTCCATCCGCGAGCGCATCGACTTTGAGTTAAGCGTAATATGCAAAATGGGTTATCCAGGCTATTTTCTCATTGTACAGGACTTTCTGCAGGAGGCGCGCCGCATGGGCGTATGGGTAGGCCCCGGGCGTGGCTCGGCAGCAGGCTCGGTAGTGGCGTATTGTCTCAAAATTACCGAAATCGACCCAATAGAATATGGATTGCTCTTCGAGCGCTTTCTAAATCCGGAGCGGATTTCGCTGCCCGACATCGATATCGACTTTGATGAGGACGGCCGCGAACGAGTATTGAAATGGGTTGAAGAAAAATACGGCCATCAACGTGTGGCACACATTATCACCTTTGGTAAAATGGCGCCTAAAATGGCCATCCGCGACATTGCGCGCGTAAAACAACTTCCACTGAGCGAAGCCAACCGATTGTCAAAAATGATACCCAACAGACCAGGCACCGGTTTTGGCGAAGCTTATAAAGAAGTGCCGGAGCTTTTGCGCGAAAAAAACGCCTCCAACGACCCACTCGTTCGATCCACCCTGGCCAGCGCCGAAAAAATTGAAGGCACCGTAAGAAACATTGGCACCCATGCCTGCGGCATCATCATCAGCCGCGACGACCTGGCTGAGCACATTCCGCTCACTACAGCCAAAGACACCAATCTGCTGGTTACGCAATTCGACGGAAGCCAAATAGAAGAAGCCGGCATGCTCAAGATGGATTTTCTGGGGCTTAAAACGCTTTCGATTATCAAAGATGCTGTGGAAAACGTACGCAAAAGTAAAGGTTTAGAGATCAATATCGATGACATCCCACACGACGACGAGAAGACTTTCGAGCTTTATAGCCACGGCGACACCACTGGCATTTTTCAGTTTGAATCGGAAGGAATGAGGAAAAATCTGCGGCAGCTTAAACCCACCAAGTTCGACGACTTGATAGCCATGAATGCCTTGTACCGACCTGGCCCGATGGATTACATTCCCAACTTTATCAGGCGCAAGCTTGGCAAAGAGAAAATCGTATACGATCTGCCCGAGCAGGAAGAAATCCTGAAAGCAACCTATGGTGTTACTGTTTATCAGGAGCAAGTGATGCTGCTCTCACAACTTTTGGGAGGTTTTACCAAAGGAGAAGCTGACAATTTGCGTAAAGCAATGGGGAAGAAAATGGTGGGGATCCTCAACAAGATGAAGCCTAAATTTTTGGAAGGCGCCAAAAAGCGTGGCCACGACATGAAGATCATCGACAAGATATGGACCGACTGGCTGGAGTTTGCCAACTATGCTTTCAACAAATCGCATTCGACGAGCTACGCATATGTTTCGTATCGCATGGCGTATCTCAAAGCACATTATCCAAGCGAGTTTATGGCTGCGGTTTTGAGCCGCAACCTAAACGATCTGACCAAAATCACAGGATTTATCGACGAGGTACACCGCATGGGCATCGAAGTTTTGGGCCCGGACGTCAACGAGTCGGAGCAGCTTTTTATCGTCAACAAAAAAGGCAACATTCGTTTTGGGATGGCTGCTATCAAAGGGCTGGGAAGTTCTGTAGCCGAAAGCATCATTGAAGAACGTAATGAAAACGGGCTCTTCACCAGTGTGTTCGACTTCGCGCGTCGTATCGATCTAAAGACTGTCAACAAGCGGAGCTTTGAGGCGCTTGCCCGCGCCGGGGCATTCGATTCGTTCGAAAACGTTCACCGTGCCCAGCTTTTTTTTCAGGAAAACAGCGACGACAGCACATTTATAGAGAAACTCCTGCGCTTCGCCGCCAAATATCAGGAACGCAAAAACTCACAGCAGGTTTCGCTATTTGACGATGACGACGAGCAAATCATCGCCGAAGACCCTCCATTGCCCGAGTGTAAGCCTTGGACAAACATCGAAAAACTGCGCAACGAGAAGGATGTCACGGGATTTTACATCTCCGGCCATCCGCTCGATGAATTCAGAACAGAGCTTAAAAATTATGGCAAACAACGCATCTCCGATTTCAAAGACAACCTGAAAAAATATTCCAACCGTCCACTGGTGTTTGGCGGCATGGTTTCAACGGTGACGCATCGTTTTACCAAAGACGACAAGCCGTGGGGAACTTTTATGATAGAGGATTTCGACGAAACTTTTGAACTGCGCCTGTTTTCGGAGGAATATCTCAAGTACAAATATTTCCTTACAGAAGGCTTTTTCCTGCTGATCTATGCGCGTGTAGAGCAACGTTTCCGAAACGATGAAGAGTTTCAGGTGCGCATCACCGACATCCGGCTGTTGCCAGAGATTATCGATCGGGAGACGCAAGGTATCACGCTGCGCATATCCATCGACGACATGGAGCCGGCGCTGGTGGATCAGATTTTTAATTTGTACAAAAAGAATCCAGGAAATTGCCACGTTCGTTTTTTGGTGGTGGATGAGCAGGATGGTTTAAATTTAGAAATGAAATCGGCTACCATGCGCGTAAAACCTTCTGCATTTCTCAAAGCCATCGAAAGGGAGCCGCTGATAAGTTACGAGCTAAATGGCCATTAGCGACAAGCTACAGAGGGTGATTAAAAGAGAAAAGCCGATCCCGGGCGGGAACGGCTTTTGCAATTAACCAAATTAGTGAGCTATGAAAAAAAATTACTTTTTTGAATCCGGTAAAGCCCGGAAGTAATGTTTTGCTTAAAGAACGCAAAACAATCACAAAAGGTTTATCCTTTAACCATTTTTAAAGTTTTTGGCCACCTCATCCCAATTTATCACATTAAACCACGCATTGATATAGTCGGGTCGTTTGTTTTGGTATTTCAGATAATATGCGTGCTCCCACACATCCAGAGCAAGGATTGGTTTGCCGTGGTGATCAGCTACATCCATCAGCGGGCTGTCCTGATTGCCTGTTGAGGTTATCTTAAGATTTCCAGAATCATCCTTGATGAGCCAAGCCCAGCCGCTACCAAAACGGGTGGCTGCTGCATCGCTGAATTTTTCTTTGAACTGGCTATAGGAACCGAAAGCCGACTTTATGACTTTGCCAATATCGCCATCAGGTTCGCCACCACCATTTTTGGTCATCACTTTCCAGAACAGGTCGTGGTTAAGAAAACCGCCACCATTGTTGCGGATGCCTGCGGGTGCTTTACTCATTTGCTTGAGCAACCGGCCAAATTCCATGTCGGCATACTCGCTGTCTTTGGCTGCAGCCATAAATTTATCGTAATAACCACGATGGTGCTTGGTGTAGTGCAGCTCCATGGTTTGTGCGTCGATGTAGGGTTCTAAAGCATCGTAGCTGTAGGGTAAATCAGGAAATTTGAGATCTTTTACTTTCGTCGTTAACATGATTATATTTTTTTTGTGTTTGTAATTTAGAATCTAACAAAACAACCATTCTCACCGCGCATTGTTTATGGGCTGCGTCGTTTTGAATATTTTTAACATCGCAAAAGGCAAATCCCGGAGTTCAGGAAACGAAATCCAAATGCGTTTGTATTTGCGTTGGTTGAATAGTACTATTTTCGCGTAATGAATAACGGAAGCCGAAAATATCACCACATATTTTTTGATTTGGATATGACCTTGTGGGATTTTGAATCGAATGCCCGCGAGGCTTACGAAGATATTTACCGCACCTTCAGGCTGAGCGATCGCGGCATCGATAGTCTCAACGATTTTATCAGCAAATATTTTGTACACAACGACCGGTTGTGGGAACAATATCGCAATGGCGAAATCGAGAAAGAGCTTCTGCGTACCCTTCGTTTTGAGCTTACGCTCCGCGATTATGGCATCGACGACCCAGCGCTGGCCCAGGCCATCGGTCACGAATATGTTACCATCAGCCCTACCAAAACCCGATTATTCCCAAACGCCCACACCACACTGGCCTATCTGCAAAAGCAATACACGCTGAGCATTATCACCAACGGCTTTGAAGAGGTACAATTCCGTAAACTAAAGAATAGCCACCTGGACAGCTATTTCAATCATGTGATCACTTCAGAGCAGGCAGGCAGTAAAAAACCCGATCCGGAGATATTCAAATACGCCCTGCAACAGGTCGGAGCCGAAGCCAGCCAGAGTGTGATGATAGGTGACGATTTGGAAGTAGATATACTTGGCGCGATGCAGGCCGGGATGGACGCTGTGTTTTTTAATCCAAAGAGAACTGAGCATAAAAGCAATATCCTTCACGAAATTAATGACCTAAACGATTTAACAAACATATTATGAAAACAAAAATCATCCTTCTGGTTGCATTTGTAGCTGCCTTCTGGGCATGCAACCGGCACCAGTCCGACGAAAAGCCTATCGAATACAGCATTATCGAGCAAAGCACTATCACCGGCGATTCTGCCTATTATTCCATTAAACTGGAATATCCGATTTTTAAAGCGGATCAGCCAGCCGATGATTCATTGTTTGAGCCGCTCAACAACCACATCAAAAATTTTATGGACACAGCGGCTTCTTATTATTGGGGCATGGAAACACGGAATGTTCCCGCGTATATCGATTCTATCCAGGCCCACGGGAGATTTGAATTGCAAAATGACTACGAAATATTGCTCAGCACCTCCGACACCATCAGCCTAAAGCTTGAGACCTACAGCTATGCGCTGGGAGCACATGGGTTTACGGCTTTTCATACCTACAACTACGACATTGGTCACAAGCATTTTATTGGTCTGGATGAAGTACTTGATCTCTCATCCGATGAAAATGTTAACAATATCAACGAACTCCTCGCGCACTATTTTGAAAATCCGGAAGATTGTTTTACGGAAGTGCCCACGATTAATGTAGATGAACAACTTTGGGGATTTCGGCCGGAATATCTTGTATTTTTTTATGAAGCCTACGACCTGGGCGCTTATGTATGCGGATCGGCAGAAGTAAAAATCCCGTTGAAAGAGTTGCGTAAGCGGAACTTGCTGCTAACCAAAATTGATTTAGCGAAAGTGAAATGAAGTTCTCAGTCGGCAGTTCTCAGTCGGCAGCAGAAGGAAACAACAAATAACGAATAATTACCCAAGCTTCGCGATGACATCGCAGCAGCCTTTTACTTTTTGGTTTTTTTCAACCAGGACTTTGGTACCTACCGGCAGGAAAACATCCACCCGTGAACCAAATTTTATAAAACCCAACTCCTCGCCCTGATCGATACTTTTGCGCTCTTCGGCATTGCAAACAATACGTTGCGCCACAGCTCCAGCAACCTGACGCACCAAGATTTCACCGTAGTTTTCCGATTGTATTACAATGGTGGTGCGTTCATTTAGTTCAGAAGACTTGGGATGCCAGGCAACCAGGAACTTTCCGGCATGGTAACGGTAGTATTTTATTTTTCCGCTAAGCGGATACCAATTTTTGTGCACGTTGCTGGGCGACATAAAAATGGAAACCTGCAAGCGTTTATCTTTAAAATATTCGTTTTCAAAAGCCTCTTCGAGCACCACCACCTTGCCGTCGGCGGGTGAAATGATTTGCGTGTGGTCGATGTCGACGATACGCTGAGGATTACGGAAAAAGCGCAGGATGAAAATAAAAACCACCACAGCTGCAGCGTAGATCACATAATGCACGGGGGTTTGCACCGGATTAAAATAATTGATGATCAAAAGCGCTGTAGCCAGCACCAACATCATAATTACTAAAGTAGTGTATCCTTCTTTATGGATTTTCATAATCAAACGATGAACAACATCATATAAACAAAAACTGCTGGAGCCGCCAGCAGCAAAGCATCGAAACGATCGAGCAGGCCGCCGTGACCAGGCAGTGCACGTCCCGAATCTTTTACTTTGATACTTCTTTTAAGCATCGATTCGGCAAGATCGCCAAATGTACCAAATATCATAACGATTGCAGCAATTACAAGCCAATGCACTAAACTGTATTCCGGCCAAAAAGAGGCAATGAGAAAAGCCGCTGCAAAACCCGCTATAAAACCACCAATAAGCCCCTCCCATGATTTTTTTGGCGAATGCCGCTCAAACAGGCGATGTTTCCCCAGCCATACCCCAAAAAGATAAGCAAACGAGTCGTAAACCCAAAGAAGGATAAAGATTCCCAAAAGAATGGCCGGATAATCGCCAACGGGAGATAAGACAGGGAGAAAGAAAATGTTGAGCAAGGCAAAAGGCACAATTATGTAGAGTATGCCAAAAACATTCAGCGCCACGTTGCGAAAAGGTGTCGGCGATTTGTAATACAATTCGGCTATGAGCATCAGTGGCAGCAACAGCAAATTAGCAAATATCAAACGCGGAGAAAACCATTGCAACGAAACCAGCGCCATGGTGACATACACTACCAAACCGGCTGCAATACCAACAACATAGCGGATGTGGTAATGCCCGATGAGACTTACCATCCTGTAAAACTCATTGAGCGCCCACAGACTGGTGGCCAGAAACAACAGCGTAAAAAGCAAATGGCTATAAACGATCGATCCTGCCACAGCGCCAACATAAAGCGCTCCTGTAAGTATCCTTTGCCAAAAATTATTCACCGGAGTTGTGCTCGCTAAGGAGCTGTCGTGCTTTTGCTTCGTGTTGTGTTTCAACATACAAATCTACACTACCAAGAAGAAACCCAGAATCCTTCTTGTTGAGGATGCTGCTTTCGATGCCATTTTCTTTGAGCATACCGGCTGTAATTTGTGCCGAAGTCATGTTACTTGCACTAAACACGAGTACCCAATTGTCCACTTTTTCCATTTTGATTTAGAGTTTTAGTGATGAAAATCTTGAAATATTTGTCAATAAGCTAAAAAACAAACACAAAAAGATCTTATTTGTGATTTGTTTTTTGTCATTTAAATTTTCTGTTTTTCTTCCGGTTAATTGCTTTGAGCTAATTATTATCTTCTGCTTCAACGAGTAACATATACAATTGGCGCGGGCCATGAGCGCCCATTACCAGCGTTTTTTCGATGTCGGCAGTGCGACTTGGCCCCGAAATAACAGTGATGGCCGATGGCAGCGTGGAGCCGTATTTTTTTTTCATCAGTACAAAAGCGTCTTGCAGGTTTTTTACCAACTGATTGGTTGTAGCTATTACCACATGCACTTCCGGAAAAACGTTGAGCCGCCGTCCCGACATTTGTCGCGACGACACCATTATGGAGCCTGTTCGGGCAATCAAACACTCACACAAAGTGATGCCGATACCAACATTCATCAACGCTACCGGATCGGACTGAAAAGCAATTTCGTGTTCAGTGAGCAGTCGGTTGAGCACCTGGTCAAAGCAAAATATTTCGCGGTTACTGTTTTCATAGAAAACGAACTTTAGCTTCTCGATCATATCGGCTTCGTCCTCACAGTAGGCGAATTTACCGCCAATCCTCGTAAACTCCTGCGCAAAAGTTACCTCGATAGATTCTTTGAAATCCTGAAACACCGACGATTCAAAATCAACGTCCGTAAAAGGAGCATCGGTTCTGTCGATCAAAGCATTTCGGATGCTTTTGAAAACTTTTTCTTTCGAGGTGGTTTCGTCCATCGGCCTTACAGAATGTATGGTTGCTAAGATTTACCTTTTTTCTCTTTACCTGGTTTCACTTCGGTGTCAGCGGGATTATCAGCAGCAGCATCACTGTCTTCCTCCTTATTATCGCCACCATTTTTACCAGCTTCTTCTTCGAGGCGTACTTCTTCTTTCACCTGTAGCAGCTTTTCGCGCATGATTTCGCGATCTATCACAGATTCTTTTTCTCGTTCAATGTCGCGCTTAAAGGTTCGTTTACCGAATATTTTCTCCAGGTCTTCTTTAAAAATCACTTCTTTGTCGAGCAGCACATGTGCCAACTGATCTACTTTTTCTTTGTTTTGCGTAAGCAGCGAAACAGCTTTTTGATAAGCCTCTTCGACAAGCTTGTGCACCTCTTCATCAATAATCTGTGCGGTACGCTCACTATAGGGCTTTGTAAACGAATATTCCTGCTGTCCTGTAGAATCATAATAACTGATATTGCCCAGGCGCTTGTTGAGTCCAAAGTAAGTGATCATGGCAAAAGCCTGCTTGGTAATTTTCTCCAGATCGTTGAGCGCACCGGTAGAAATTGTCCCAAATCGTATCTGCTCCGAAGCACGTCCACCCAAAGCAGCAACCATCTCATCAAACATCTGTTCGAAGGTAGTAATTTGTCGTTCTTCGGGCAGGTACCAGGCAGCACCCAGAGCTTTGCCACGCGGCACGATGGTAACTTTTACCAGAGGAGCTGCATGTTCCAGCAGCCAACTAACGGCAGCATGGCCGGCTTCGTGATAAGCAATGGTAAGCTTTTCGTCCTGAGAGATTATCTTGTTTCGTTTTTCCAACCCGCCGATGATGCGATCGATGGCATCGGTAAAATCTTGTTTTTCTACTATTTTTTTGCCTTTTCGTGCAGCAATAAGAGCTGCTTCATTGCTTACGTTGGCAATGTCGGCACCGGAGAATCCGGGTGTTTGCTTGGCCAGGAAATCCACATCCACCGAATCGTCGAACTTAATGGGCTTGAGATGCACCAGGAAAATAGCTTTGCGTTCTTCCAGATCAGGCAGTTCTACATGAATCTGACGATCGAAGCGACCGGCACGCAAGAGCGCACGATCCAGGATGTCGGCACGGTTGGTGGCTGCCAGAATGATGACACCGGCATTGGTACCGAAACCATCCATCTCGGTGAGCAGCTGGTTGAGCGTATTTTCGCGTTCGTCATTGCCTCCGGTCATAGCATTACGGCCGCGTGCCCGCCCGATGGCGTCGATCTCATCGATGAAAATAATACACGGCGCTTTGTCTTTTGCCTGACGGAACAAGTCGCGGACACGCGAAGCTCCTACACCAACAAACATCTCCACAAAATCGGAACCCGATAGTGAGAAAAACGGCACATCAGCTTCACCTGCTACCGATTTGGCCAGCAAAGTCTTGCCAGTTCCCGGAGGACCTACCAGCAAGGCTCCTTTGGGTATCTGTCCGCCAAGCTCGGTGTATTTTTTGGGGTTTTTCAGAAAATCCACCACCTCCATCACTTCCACTTTGGCCTCTTCCAAACCGGCTACATCTTTGAAAGTAATGTGCACGTGTGTATCTTTATCGAAAAGCTGTGCCTTGCTTTTGCCGATATTAAATATCTGACCGCCGCCAGCACCACGTCCCATCATGCGCATGATAAAAATCCAGATCACCACCAGGATGATCATCGGAATGAGGAAGCTTATGTTGTCGAACCAGTTGGTTCGGTTTTCATTTTGGATATAAATAGTATCGCCAGAGCCTTCCTGTATCTCGGCTACCTGGTGTTCAAAATTCTCTAAAGAGCCTATTGTAAATTTGAAATGTGGCTTGCTGCCAAACATTCCATTTTGTTTTTCTGCTGTCAGATCTTTGTAACGCGACTTGTTGATGCGGTCCTGTTTGATGTAGATTTCGGCAAACTCTCTGTTGACCAACACAATTTTCTCGACGTCCTGCTCCTTCAGCATTTCCCGAAGCTCACCCCAATTAATTTCTTTTTGTGGTGTGTCGGTATTAAAAAAGAAAAACGAAATGAATATTAAGGCAATTAGGGTGTAAATCCAGTAAAAATTGAATTTAGGCTTACCGTCCTTTTTAGCCGGCCCACGCAAACTTCGCAAAGGATCAATTTTATTGTCTTTTGGAGCTTTGGTTGTTTCTTTATTGATATTTTCTTCTGCTGCCATTCTTTTTTTTAAAAAATCGGATTATGCTTCAATTTCTTTAATGCGTGCATCGGCCCATAAGCCTTCGAGGTTGTAGAACTTACGGGTAGTTTCGTTAAAGATGTGTACCACCACGTTGGAATAATCCAATAAAACCCATTCGGCATTTTGCATGCCCTCGCGATGCCACGGCTTTTCGCTGGTTTCTTTGCGCACAAATTCCTCAACAGATTCAGCAATCGCTGTCACCTGCCGGCTTGACTCGCCATGGCAAATAACAAAATGATTGGTAACGGCATTATCTATCTCGCTTAGATCCAGGTCGAGAATATGGAGACCTTTTTTTTCCTGGATACCTTTAAAAACGGATTCCAAAATATTCCTGGTGTTGCTTACCGATTTGTTTTCAGTCATTTAAACTATTTAAATTTTCATTGCAAAAGTACTATTTTTCATCTACCAGTTGTTGTTTTTCCATCGCAGCCCATACTATAAAGGAGACATCAAATCAAAAACGGTGCCTGTTTGATTTTTTAAAAGGATACTTTCGCAAGTTATATTCTTAACCTCTCCCAGGGCGGGAATGTTCATATGGAAAATTCTTTACAATTCAATAACATCAGGCATTACACAACGCTCGACTCCACAAATGCTGTTGCCGAAAAATGGCACACCGAAGAACGCCCTCCGGAAGGATCGGTAGTTTTGGCAGACCACCAGAACAATGGGAAAGGTCTGGGCACAAACGGCTGGGAAAGCGAGTCTGGCAGCAATTTGTTACTCAGCACGATTTTGTATCCGGATTTTCTGCCAGCTCATCAGCAGTTTATGCTCAACAAAGTACTTTCACTGGCCGTTCATCACTGCGTCGCCGGGCAGCTTCCCCAACACCAGGTTTTGATCAAATGGCCAAATGATGTTTATGTTGGTGAAAAGAAAATTGCTGGAATCCTCACCCGCAACATCATCAGAGGAAGCACCCTCGAAGCCACGGTAGCCGGCGTGGGGCTAAATGTGAATCAAACAAATTTTTCGAAAGAAATTCCAAATCCCATTTCACTGAAGATGGTCAGCGGCAAAGATCACGACCTTCGGCAGGTTTTGCAAAGCCTGCTCGAAGCGCTTGAACATTTTTACGGTCTGCTGCGTACAAATCATTTCTACAAAATTGATGAACAATATCTGCGTGAATTGTTGAACTACGACAAACCAGCTGCTTACCAGGCCGGACAGAAAGAGTTCACCGGTCGAATCATAGGCGTAGATGCTTACGGCCATTTGATGATGACGGTGGATGAAGAGACCAAAACTTTCGACATGAAAGAAATTGTATTTAAATATTAATTGAGATGAAAATAGCCCAAATCGTAGCCGCCATCGAAGAATTTGCTCCGCTGCAGTTGCAGGAATCCTACGACAACGCAGGCCTGATAATCGGTAATGCAAGCGACGAGGTGCAGGCTGCGCTTATCACACTCGACGTAACGGACGCCGTAGTTCAGGAAGCCATCGATAACCATTGCAACCTAATCATAGCGCACCATCCGTTGATCTTTAAAGGAATCAAACGCATCGGCAACGACACATTTGTCGGACGATTAGTTACTAAATGCATCAAGAATAATATCGCCGTGTATGCCGCACATACCAATCTGGATAACGTGAAAGATGGCGTGAACCGGATCATCGCCAATCGCATCGGTTTGCGCAACACGCGGGTATTGGCGCCTATGCCGCAACAATTGCGCAAGCTGGTTACTTTTTGTCCTACAGTCACTGCAGGCGAGGTACGCGCAGCATTGTTTTCTGCCGGTGCCGGACACATTGGCAACTACGACAGCTGCAGCTTTTCTGCCGCAGGTCGTGGCTCATTCAGAGCAGGCCAGGACACCGATCCATTTGTAGGTGCTATCGGCGAGCTTCATTACGAACCCGAAGAACGCATTGAAACTATTTTTCCGGTCACGCGCCAAAATGCTGTCGTCGCTGCGCTTCTCCAGGCGCACCCCTACGAGGAGGTAGCCTACGATATTTATACACTCGAAAATTCTTTTGGCGGAACAGGCGCCGGAATGATTGGAGAGTTGGAAGCCCCTGAAGAAACAATGTCATTCCTGAAAAGGCTTAAAAAAGCTTTCGGCGCTGAAGGCATCAGATACACGCCCATAGTGGACGAAAAAGTAACGCGCATCGCCGTGTGTGGCGGCAGTGGCAGCTTTTTTATACACCAGGCCATTAGATCAGGCGCTCAGGTATTTATTACCGGCGATGTGAAATATCACGACTTCTTTGAAGCTGATGGCCGGATGCTCATTGCTGACATTGGCCACTACGAGAGCGAGCAGTTTACCAAAGAATTATTAATGAACATCATAAAGGAAAAATATTCTAATTTTGCTGTCCAAATTTCCGGAGTAAATAGCAATCCGGTGAATTACCTATAGAATAGATAAATAAAACTGAATATAACGACATGGCAAAAGAAAGTAAAAAACCTACTCCTGAAAAGGTTGAAGTACCTGAAATTTCTATCGAAGAGAAACTGATAACATTGTACCGCCTCCAGCAGATTGATTCACAGATTGATAAAATCAGGATTATCCGCGGGGAGCTGCCCCTTGAAGTACAGGATCTGGAAGACGAAATCGAGGGTTTACAAACACGCATCGAAAAGTTTCAGGAAGAGGTGAAAAGCTACGAAAAGCAAGTAACTGAGAAGAAACACGCGATGAAAGAAAGCACCACGCTGATTAAAAAATATGAAGAGCAGCAGATGAACGTGCGCAACAACCGCGAGTACGATTCGCTGAGCAAAGAAACTGAGTTTCAAAATCTGGAGATTCAACTGGCCGAAAAGCGAATCAAAGAATTTAACACTACCCTGGATCTGAAAAATGAGCAGATTAAAGAATCCAAATCTTTGTTGAAAGAGCGCGAAACAGATTTACGTGTCAAAAATTCGGAGCTGAAAGATATTGTACAGGAAACTGAGAAAGAAGAACAAACGCTGCTTAAGAAGTCGGTAGAACTGAAAAAAAACTTCGACGACAGGCTAGTGGTTGCTTACAACCGTATCCGCACAAACGCCCGCAATGGCCTGGCAGTGGTTCCGATAGAAAGGGATGCCTGCGGTGGCTGTTTTAACAAAATCCCACCCCAGCACCACCTCGACATCCGCATGCACAAAAAAATTATTGTTTGTGAATATTGCGGACGCATCCTGGTAGACAACGATTTGGCCGACAGCCTCAAAAAATAAGTCGATATCAGACACAAAAAAAGCGGTACAAATTTGTACCGCTTTTTTTTTAATCCAAAATCAGTATTTAAGGGGTAGTAATCCTCTGTCAGATTACAGATTTCTGAGGGTTAATTGAACCTGAATCCTAAAGTGAGCATAAAGTTGTAATTGCTGTATTTTACGTCGGCTGCTGCCGAATAATTATAGCTGCTGTAGAGATAGTTTGTCATGTCGCTAAAGGAATAAGCCAGGGCTGCATCAATAAAGAAGTCGGCATTACGATAACCCAGTCCACCCGAAACCATTTGCACCATTCCATCGTTCACATCGCTGCTAAAGGGACTCATCTGGTAGGCATACCCGCCGCGAACCTGCATCACTCCTACAAAAAATTCAGCACCCACTCTAAAGTTGTGTGTTTGGGTAAAGTTGTTGCGAATGAGTTCGTTTTTATCCGAAAAATCAACTGATGGCCGTAACCGTGCACTGGTGTAATCCACATATTCATAATCAGCACTTACCAATCCAATGCGTCCTAATAAATATGCAGCACTGGCCGAAACACGCCACGGCGTTTTTATATCGTATTGAAATTCGCCCAACGGCGATCCGGCAGTGTAATTATCACCGTTAGCAAATTCAGAGCGTGTGCTGGTGCTCCATTTGTCGGTTATGTTGTTGAACCAGGTAGGTGTGTGAAAGGCTGCTCCCACACGCAATTGCGGAGTTGCTTTTACAATGGCTCCAAATTTAATATTAAAGCCACTGCCTTTGGTCTCCAAATTTTCGCGCACTCTAAAATTGTCGAGATCGCGGTTTTCGGTTTGGTTAAACTCCCTGTAAATCGAAATCTGCTCATAGCGGAAATAGGGAAAGCCAAAGGTAAGCCCCAGATAAACCCGATCGTTGAGGTTTATGCCACCACTCAACACCACTTCATTCATCGATCCTTTGGTTTCAATGGATTTTTGTTGCAATGCAGAGGTAAACCCACCAAAATAGTCGTAGGCATTGACGTAAGAAAGCGGGCTTACGCCAATAAGTGTATCGATGAGATAGGTATCGAATGCCGGTCGAGTATCAAATCTGTTGAGCGATTCCGGATTTTGGTTGCCGGCATATTCCACGTAAGTATCGAGCAACGAGTTTTGGTTATTTACTCCCTTTATGATAACACGTTGGTTGAAGTCTTTGACCCTGTTGAGCCCAAAGGCAGCCTGATAATTCACTACCGGACTACGGTCGAGACGGTTGGCGGGAGTCCCTGTGAGCACAATGCCAACATTTCCCAAAGCAAACCGATTGCGACCATCATCCATTTTGGAACCCCCATAAGCACTTTCAGCATTATTAAAAACAATAGAAGGCGTTATGGTAAACTCCGACTTTTTGTACAATCCCAATCCGGCAGGGTTGGTACTTATCGACGAAAAGTCGGCTCCGATGGCTCCGTAGGCTCCGGCCATTCCCACGTATCGGGCAGTACCGGTAATTTGTGGTGTGGAATAGCGCAACACATCTTCTTCGTTTTGTGCCATGGCGCCGGTGGCCATCAGCAAACATACCAACAGTATGATAAACGGTGAATTTTTCATAATGAAATCTTACTTATTAATTGATTAAAAAAGGTCGTTATCTGCCCCTGCGTCCTGATCCTGATGAGGAGCTACCACTACTGCTACCACTACTGCTGCCAGAGCTGCTGCCCGACGAGCGTGATGGCGACGAAACACTGCTACCCGACGATCGCGCCGGTGGCGAATAGCTTCTGCTGGGCTGGCTGTAGCTTCCCGACGAACGCGACGGGCTGGTGTAGCTGCGTGTGTTCGACGGCGACTGCTGGGTATTAGAGCGCGAGGGTGTCGGAGCAACGCTGCGCGAACTCCGCCCCTGATTCTCAAAACTGTTAGTCGTACGTGTAGGCGTAGTGTATTGCCTTACCTGTCGCGAATTCGGCACAGTGTATTCGTTGCTCGAGCGTGGGCGTGTAGTACTTGGCGAAGTGTAACGCTTCGGTTCGGCAGCACGACTGTTGGAGAGTGACTCTGTGGCCGGCTTGGCATAGCGTTTTGTACGCGTGTAAGTATCGTTACGCTCGGTGGTACGCTGTGGCTGAGCATTTTCGCGGGTAGCAGGCTGCACGTTTTGCTGCTGACGAACGTCACGTTGTTGGGTAACTACCGGCTGAGTTTGCGGCTTAACATATTTTTGCTGCACCTCATTGTCCATCACCGGCTGGCGGCTCGAACGTGCTGTGCCCGGAGTTCCACTTTCGGGTTTTGTCATCTTTTCAGTACGGGTAACCCTTTCAGTAGTTTCGGCTGAGGTGCCTGCGGGAGTTATAATCCGCGAACCGCGTTCACTGACAGCGGGGGTTGTGGTGCCGGCTGCTTTAGTTCCAGCGGCACCATTAATTCTGCTTTCGCGACTAGGCGAAACACTGCTTTTATTCTCACCATCACCAGTGTTGCTGATACGCGAGCCACGAGCTTCACTGCTTCCGATTAGAGAGCTACCACGCGAGTCGCGCGGACCATAATAACGTTCGGGGTAGACACCCTCTCCGCCGCCGCCAGGGTAATATCCACCACCACCGGGGTAATATCCGCCACCAGCGTAGTATCCATTCCAATATCCCTGGTTGTAGCCCATCCAGTAAGAGCCACCACCGTACCACGGCGAATACCAGGGAGAATACCATGGATCATAATATCCGCCGCCCCATCCCCAGCCGAAGCCCATCGAAAAGTACGACGAAGGAAACCCCATGCCGTAACTAAACGAAAGCCCGGAACCATAGTAAGGATAGCCACCGTAAACCGGAGCATAGTAGCCAAAATTACCGTAGTTGTTTTGGAAACGATTGATGCGGGTGGCATAATCGTAATCATAATATTCTTCTGTTTCCTCCACATAATAGTATTCATTGTTGGAAGCAGCGGGAGCGGCATCATCGTCGTATTGATACGATTTTTGCTCGCTGTTGTCCACCACTGCTGACTCCGGCTGCGACGAATAGGAATAGGAATCGCTGGCAGCAGTGCCATTATGAATGGTGCGTGTGGTTTTTGTAGTGGACTGACTTACCACTTTTTTATCCCTGGCGGGGGTGTAGTAAACGTCGTCGTAAACTGCGGCTGTTTCGTAGGTGGCAGTACACGAAGTAACTGCAAACAGTACGATTGCCAAATAAATTAAATTTTTCATTCTAAGTCCCTCCTTATGGCTGGTTAGTTGTGATGTATGTTTTGAAATTATATTTTTATACTTTTGCATCGCTTAAATTTGAACTAAAAATTCCAAAAACTATACCAAAAAACACTATGGCAAAAGATTTTCCGACGCGGGAAGAAAACTACGCACAATGGTACAACGATCTTGTGATTAAAGCAGATCTGGCCGAAAACTCAGCCGTTCGCGGCTGCATGGTCATCAAGCCCCATGGCTACGCTATCTGGGAGAAAATACAGGCTCAGCTCGACAAGATGTTTAAAGCTACCGGCCATCAAAACGCCTATTTCCCACTATTTATTCCAAAATCATTTTTTAGCAAAGAAGCCGCTCACGTCGAAGGCTTTGCAAAAGAGTGTGCAGTAGTAACGCATTACCGCCTCAAAAATTCAGAAGACGGAAAAAGCGTAGTTGTTGATGAAGATGCACGCCTTGATGAGGAACTCATCATCCGTCCAACCAGCGAAACCATCATCTGGGACACTTACCGCAACTGGATACAGTCGTACCGCGACCTGCCGTTGCTCATCAACCAATGGGCCAACGTGGTTCGGTGGGAAATGCGCACCCGTCTGTTTTTACGTACCACCGAATTTCTTTGGCAGGAAGGGCACACCGCGCACGAGACCGAGGAAGAAGCTGTCGAAGAAACTTTAAAGATGATGAATGTGTATACCGAATTTGCCGAAAAATGGATGGCGCTGCCGGTGCACAAAGGATTGAAGTCGGCCAACGAAAAATTTGCCGGAGCTGTGGACACCTACTGTATCGAAGCGTTGATGCAGGATGGAAAAGCCTTGCAGGCAGGCACATCCCATTTCCTAGGACAAAATTTTGCCCGCGCTTTTGATGTCAAGTTTCTCAATAAAGAAAATAAATTGGAATATGTGTGGGCCACCTCATGGGGTGTTTCCACGCGGCTGATGGGCGCTTTAATTATGGCCCATTCCGACGATCATGGCCTGGTGCTGCCACCAAAACTGGCGCCCATCCAGGTGGCCATTGTTCCTATTTATAAAAATAGCGACCAACTGGCGGCAATTTCCGAAAAGGCCAATGCGATAAAAAAAGCACTCCAAGACAAAGGCATTTCTGTAAAGTACGACGACCGCACCATCTATAAGCCAGGGTGGAAATTTTCGGAGTACGAATTTAAAGGTGTACCGGTGCGTCTGGCCATTGGCCCGCGCGACCTGGAGAACGGAACCGTAGAGGTAGCCCGCCGCGATACACTCGAAAAAGAGACGTACCAGATCACCGATATTGAAAATAAAATCCTGCATCTGCTCGACAATATCCAGGACAACCTCTATCGCAAGGCGCTTGTTTTCCGCGAAGAGAATACTTTTAAAGTAGATACCTGGGATGATTTTAAAGAACAGGTAGAAAAAGGCGGCTTTGTGCTGGCACACTGGGATGGCACCACCGAAACGGAATTAAAAATAAAAGAAGAAACCAAGGCGACCATCCGCACCATCCCGCTCGACAACAAAAAAGAGGCGGGCACGTGCATCTTTAGCGGACAGCCCAGCGAGCAACGCGTTATTTTCGCGAAAGCGTATTAAAACTTTTATTCATTAGATTTTATCAACTGCCCGCTGCTCTCGAGGAAAAGCTCGATGTGCTGCGGGTCGTTGGTATAATATACATTGCCAATGTCGCGAAGGGAGACAAAAAAATACTCGTCGCCGCCCCGCACACGGCAGTCGTTGCGACTTTCTGCGCCCATATTCATGTAAACAGAATGAAGCTGCGTGAGGTCAAGTCGGCCAACACCGGCGTGGTAGCAGTTCGCTCGGTAAGCTCGTCCACGGATGGTTACGTCGGCAGTACCGTCGAAGTATTCGATGGCTAACTTTTCGCAATCCACCTCCACTTCTACCTTAGCAACGCTCTTGTTCAAACGAATCGAAAACTTGTCCTGCTTAATCGGTAACTGGGTGTAAACGCCGGCATGCGATCGTATAGTGAGCGTATCAAACTGCGGCGCCGTAACAACCACTTTAATGGGCTTCCAGGGATCTGTGAGCAGGAGACACGAACTCTCGTTGCTCAGTAAAAGCGTATTATTTTCAATATTAATACCCAGCATCGGAATAATGTTTTCGCCTGCGGTGATCTGCACCATGTACTCGTTGCCTTGCGCAAGGGTAAGCTCCAGATTGTCGTACACCACCACATTACCAAAAGGATACAAGCCGATGCGTTCGGTTACCGTAGCTCCTTTTCCTTTAAGACATTCATTGAAAGTATCCTGACATCCCACCAATAGCAGCAACACCAACATTACGCAAGTGAAAATACCTATGTGAATTACTCTTTTCATTTTAGAGCTTAAAAAATTCATTGTTTTAAATAATAATGCCCAGGCCAAAACTCAGAAACTCCGCTTTGGCCCAATGGGCCTGCAATGTTACCGAAGCATAAGTGTATCGGGTAAAGCGATAACCAACGCCCAGCTTGTTGTAAAACTGTTCGTCGGTGTATTCGGCATTGTAAAGATACACGCCCAGATTCATCAACAACGAAAGTCTGTCGAACGTCCACTCATGTCCCAGGCTAATGCCTCCTTTAACCACATCTTCATATTTATCCACCGGCACACCATCGGCTTCCATGGCGTATTTCGTCGATTCGTCGTAAACAGCATCCACGTCGAGCAGCAGCCGGTTGGTGTTGTTGTAATAGCCACCCACACTCACCTGCCCAATATACACCCGAAACTCTTTGTCCCACACATCATTGTTTTCTTTCAGCGCCATGGCGGCACCAATACGCACATTCACTTTTCCTCTCATTTTTTTAATTTGTTCAGGCTTCACAAAGATAATAGGGCGACGAGTGATTTTATATTCCAGCCCTGCAAAAAGTGCGGGCATGTTCAGGCCATAATTGGGCGTTTTGATGGTGCCGTTGGAAACATGTGTCATCGAAATACCTGCGCTGACGCGAAGCTGTGAATTAAGTCGAAGGGTGGTTTTAAGCTGGAAATTTACGGCTGCATTGTAATGCGATCCAATGGTAAGGTTTTGATAATTTTCTATCCGGTCGAATTTTTTGGTAAGATAAGCAACACCCAGCCCTACGCCGAAAGTTATCTGGATTTTATCGCGGCGCAGCAGCGGCAGCCGCATGTTTGGAACCAATGCATGCATCACTCCCAAGGGTTCGGAGCCACCAAAATCAGAATAAAAATAGGTGAGACCAATTTGCGGATAATGACGCTGATATTGACTATTGCGGCGTCCATCGGTTTGCAGCAGCAGGCTGGCTTCAACAATCGGGAAGTAACCATCGGTAAGCGCCCACATCTCCGGATGATGCAGTATGATAAAACCGTAATTAATTTTACTTTCGATACTAAGCCGGTCGATAAAGCGCGACTGTTTTTCCTGAGCATGTAAAATTGTCGGCAGCGCAAGCATCAGCATCAGCCCGAAAAATGTCTGCAAATAAATTATTGAAATATGGGCTTTAATGATGCGCATTTCCGATTGTTAAGCGGACAAAAGTAGTTTGTTTGCCGGAACCATGCAGCTATCTTCCGCAGTGGTATTTTTTACTTCAACTTCGGGATTATTCGCAGCCTAGGCGTTCGCGTCTGGATTTAATGAGTTATTTCCTCAATTCTTTTGTGCAAAATGTCGCAGCCAAAATCAAACATCCGGTTCATGTTGTCGCGCCGGGTAAATTGCAAATTTGGTGACGTCTGCTGTTGCGGGTCAGGCATAAGCTGATTGGCTTCTTGCATAATTTGGTGATGGCTGTCGGTGGTATTCACACCCAAATTACGCAGCAGCGTGGCAAGTTGTTGCAATGAATTTTTAATCGGCACCGACTTTCTCTGCACTTCGATGGTTTGCCGTACCTTATGCGTATTGATGTAGGTTCCGCCAGTTTCGAAAGGCAATGAGGCCGGCAACACCAGATCGGCGCGGGCGGCGGTATCGGTAATAAAATAATCCTGCACCATCAAAAACTCAACCTGATTCAACCAATGATCAACTCTTGGTTTATCGACGGCACACCCCACCGTGTCTTCTCCAAAAACAAAGATATTTTTCAGCAACCCCTGATCCAGTAACTTGTATGGGCTCAGGATTTCGCGTGGCAGATTTTTTACATTCCACAATTCCTCCAGATGTTCCACCACGCCGGGAGCATCGTAAGGCAGGAAACCGGGCGCCACTTTATGGCAGCCTCCCATTTCGATAACACCCTGCGCATTATTTTTTTCTTTGAGCGCTAGGTAACGACGGGGTTGCAACGAATCAGCAGCAGCTCCGGCGTTAGCCAGCAAGGTCATATTTGCAATTTCCAGGCAACTGTTCGACGAAAGTTCTTTTTCGGAACAAATCAACAAAACCTCCGGCTGACTGCAAAAAGATTTAGCGAAAGCGGCCAACTGATCAATGCAGCAAATGCCTGACTTTGCGAAAAGCTCATCGAAATCCTCCTGCATCACAGCAGCTTTGTATTCGTCATAGTTTTCAATTTTCTGCCGCAGCCTCTTCTCATTGAGCAAATTTCCCGAAAGGAGAAAATAATTTGCTGCACGCAAAAACCAGTAGTAGCTTGTGATGGTAAAAACCTGATCGGCTATTTTGTCGTTTAACAAATCAGGCGCAGTGGTGACAAACTGAACGGACGCATTGCCCTCGCTTCGCCTTTTAGCGATAAGCTGACCAAGAATTGGATGATCCTCCTGCAGTTTGCTGCCGATAATAAAAATATCCCCGGCGGTATCGATAGCGCACAACGGTGCGCAGTGGCTGGCGTTGTGGCCATAACCAATGCCGCGTCCCATGTAATGGAAACAGTTGACGTTGTTGGTGCCGGCGCCAGCCCGGGTCAGTTTCTGCACCATGTAAATTTCTTCGCAGGTAAGCCGGGCACCGGAATAAAAAGCATTTTCGTCGGGATCGACAGCGCGGATACGTTCGGTGATAATGCGAAAAGCCTCTTCCCACGACACCTCCTCTAACTGCCCGCTGCGTCGCAGCAATGGACGAACAATGCGCGAACGGTCGTTGAGATAATCAAAACCCTGAGCTGCTTTCGGGGAGATCAAGCCATGTGTATTGAGCGTGCCCTTCCGTGCGCTGGCTCCGGTAAAATTTCCGGACTGGTGATGAAGGTTTATCTCAAAACCTTCCGAGCCATAATTGTCGATGCTTTGGATGATTTCTTCTGGTTGTACCGAAACTTCCGGATTGGTCTTTTTATCTTCGTTGGTGAGCATTGTTTTTATTTTTATAAATCTTAATTCTATGATAAAACGATGGTGCCCAATTGGAGCTTTGATTCATGGCGCCGATTGGTAACAAAGCGCTTTGCACTTTATTAATAGTGATTAACCGTTTGGGGTCAGACAGGAAAACAATAATTTTCTCTACCCTTTTATCTCTGCTGCTACTTTGTCGGCCAGGCGGCTGGCGCCAATGCGGAAATATTTTTTATCGAGCCAGGCATCGCCCAGGATTTCTTTTACCAAAAGGTAATATTTGATGGCATCATCAGGATCGGCAATGCCACCCGATGGTTTTATGCCGACCATTCTACCGGTTTTTTCATAAAACTCTTTGATGGTGTCGAGCATAATGAGCACGGCTTGCAGTGTAGCTGTCGGCTTGGTTTTCCCAGTGGAAGTTTTCAAGAAGTCGGCACCGGCATTGAGGGCTATCTCGCTAGCGCGTCGGATTTTATAAACGGTCTCCAGTTCACCTGTTTCCAGAATTACTTTGAGGGTAGCCTTGCCGGCTGCCTTGCGCATGGCTTCGAGCTGTGTCTGCATCTCATTGCATTTGTTGGCCAGCATGTATCCTCGGTCTATCACCACGTCCACTTCGTGGGCACCGGCCTTCACGGCATACTCCACCTCGGCACGTTTTATTTCTGTAGGCGCCTGCCCGTGCGGAAAGCCTCCCGCCACGGTTGCCACTTTTACGCCGGTACCTTCGAGTTGCTTGCGTGCCTGCGCCACAAAGGGCATGTAAAAACACACTGCGGCAACATCAGGAAGTCCGGAATTCTGCTTGGAAAAGCTGTGCGCATGTTCGCACATCGAAAAAATCTTAACACTAGTGTCGGTGCCTTCCAGCGAGGTAAGATCGATGCAGCTCAGGATAGTTTTGAGTGCTGCAGCACGTCCGGCGCCAGAAACTGTTTTGCTGGTAATTGCCAAAGCCCTTTCGGTAATGGCTTCGTAGGGATGTTCGTAATTATTAAAAGCTATCATATTTTTTAAATTTTCTTTTTAATGTCCTACGAAGATCGTATTTTTTACTGATTCTTGCTGATGTCGAAATTGGTAAACTCCTCTGTAGTTCCAAAGTCATATTTTGGATATTCGTACACAGGGATGCGCGGCTCGGTAATGCCGAGGCTGTAGCCCCAGAGATTTTCGTATTCGGCTAGGTCTTCGCCAAGCGTTTCGAGCTGCTGCAAATATTGCCACATCGACTTACTCTCGATGATTACCACGCGCCCCATCTGATGGATGATGGGACTGTGGCGACGGTTTTTGTCGTGGTCGAACTCCAAGATGCGGCGTCCGTTGGCGGTGATGCCGATGGTACGAAACCGCAGGCTTTTGCCTACGCCTGGCATGTTGAGCACGTTGCGGTCGGTGCCCAAAAATGGAAGATTCTCCTGACGCCGCAGCTCATCAATCTTGCTTACCATCTGCTCGGCCTGCAATGGAAAGTCGGCGATTACATCATAATATTCAAAAGGTATTTCACCAAAACTCTTCTCTTCTATCTGTTCCTGCACAGCGCGGGCATTGGTGGCAAAGTTGGATTTATTCTCCTGGTATCCTTTTACCGTAAAGGTGTAATAGGTAAGCACACCAATGTCATTGAGCGTCTTGCGCAACTTGGAGGTGTGTCCGCGAACGGACGCCGCTGTGGTAAAAACCTGCTGGTTGGTAACGATCCAACCTGCCGAGAGCAGCCGGGCGATGGCTTGTTTCACCTCGGGGGTGATCTCCATGGCGCTGACAAAATGCGTTTGTATCACAAATTGCGTAAAGCCAATGCGCGAGGCTTTGGCTTTAAATTCGGCGAGGATGGCGGTGAGTTCGGGCGTAACACGCTGCGGTATGTAAATCGGCAGGCGCGTGCCCAGCCGGATGCGTATCATCTCGGCGTATTTTTCGCCCTGCGGACGCTTTTTGTTTGCCTCTATTTTGCGACAAGCCATATCGTAAACGCTGTCGAGCAGCAGCCTGATGCTTTTGTCGGCGCTCATCAGCGCATCGCCACCGGTGATGAGGATGTCGCGCAGTTGTGCGTCGTTTTCGAAATAGTCGAGCAGGCCGCGCAACTTCTCCGGCCATTTTTCTTTGGGTTTGAGCTTGTCGAGGTCGAAGTTGAGACGGCCACTCTGAAAATCGTACATGCGCTGACACGAAACACACAATCCGCCACAGGCGCGGCCCACAGTGTCGGGGATGAGGATGGCCACTTCGGGATAACGGCGGTGGATATTATGACGCGAAGGAAGCAGCCAGCCGGCGGCGTTGGGTTCGCCAGGCTGCACAATATCTTCTTTTTCCCAAGCCACAATCTGTCCGAATTCATCTATCAAATCCTGGCTCACAAACACATAATCGCGGAGCACCTGGTCGGTACCAGCGGCAAAATCGGAGGTATCCACATTAAGCAGTGATAGATAATAAGGGTTTACAAAAATGGGAATCCCGTTTTGCTGTGCTTGTCGCAATTTCTTCATGGTAGCAGCATCGAGCGAGTCGTCGAGCATCTCGTTGAGCAACTCGGGCGTTCTGACAGCAAATTTGAGATGGAAATGGCTGGTATCCCACCATTGCAGCGCGCGTTCCATCTTTTGTTCGGCGCTCATGCCTTCGTCGAATTTGTAGCGCTCACTTTTTACAATTCCCTGCGCTATCCTGCTGATGATGACACGGAGAATACGTTCGCGGTTTTGGCGCCGTATCTCCATCATCTCTTTGTCCAGCCCCGACGGATGCCTTTCCATCCAGATGTCGAGTTGGTCTTTTTCGGGAAGCTGCCGTTGGGTGGTTCCGCTAAACTGACGAAACAGGTGCAGCATATCTCTGAAATAATCTTCGCTGCCGCCGCCACGGCCATTTTTTATAGCCTGCCACAGTGCGTCGAAAGGACGGTTGATAATAACGTCGCCGTGGAGGTTCAGGTCGTCGAACCGGCGTCCGGTATTGTCGATATAATCGAGGATCCGTATGGCGCCAAAGTCGCGCCAGGTTAGCTTTCGGTAGGCCTGCCGGGAAGTTTCCTCCCGATTAAAAAAAGCAAGTGCTATCTTGCGGTTGCTGAGAAACTCGTAAGCGTGTCGGCGCAGCGCCTGTGCAGCCCCATCGGGCGATGGTGCCTGGCTAAAGATGGCGCCAATAGCAGGATGCTCACTCAGCAGGCGCTGCAGCACTCGCTGGGCCTTCATCCCTATCGTTTCGCGTGGATTATTGGTATTGATCATCGAAATCTGTTTTTTTTGAAATAATACATGCGGAGGCATCTGACCTGGCAGGCGCCCGGAGCGCCCGAAAAGAAATGAGCCATGGGTAGTAACGATTTCTATGCGCGCGTCTGGCGGCCTCACACTTCATTCTGCTCTACCCCCGGCAAAAATGTCGCTGCAAAGATACGCTTTCCACGAAAAACATCCAAACGACAACCCACACAGGATATGGCACTGCGTGCTTTACGAGCGTTTAAATACCTGATTTTTGGGATTTTGGAGAACCTTTTAATTTCTGTCTTTTAGAAGAGAAAATTTCAAATACAAATCTTTATTTTTAAAAATGCAGCCATACAATCCACCTTTTTAGGCTGTATCGATAAAAGGAATGAGCTACAAATTTTTATGAGTGGAGCGGCGGCTGGCTAAGATTGGCTCTACGGATATTTATCCATTTAAGTTCAATTAATAAAACCAGCAGAGGATTGGATATAAATGAGACCTTTTCATTTTTTTGTAAGTTCACCAATTAACGAATCATAATCATCGCCATTGACTTTCACCAGGTTCTTTTTGCTATTTAGTTCTTCAATTGCTGTTGTAAGGAAGGCTTCATTCTCAGGTTGATTTAACAATTGTTCCGTTACGTCCGTAAATTCCCTGACAGATATTTCTATCTCTTGATCTTTAAAAAGCGTTTTCAAGGCAATGATGAATTGCTCATTTAAATCGGATGCTTTAAATCTGAATGTTGTTTCCATGATGTATGTTTTGTGCAAAGTTAGATGATTTTTTCATACAGAGCTAATTCATAATGTGTCCACTATCATAGCACTCCCACAATCTTTAGCTCTTCGAAAATTTTATAAACCAGGAGATGTTTGCTTAAAGAATACCAGCTCGTAAATTACCAGTTAAGCCCATCCGGTTTTACAGCCTCATCCAGATTTTCTTTCGATGCTTCAGTAATGAATTCAGGGTATGCCTGTATTCTGTTTTCATAAAGGGTTTCTGCGGAGCTAACGGTGGTCTGTGCGGAAACTTCGTACAGATCGTCGGTAGTACTTTTTTTAAGGCAAAATTTGGTTTAGTGATTTTTGGTGGTATCCATTTTGAATCCCTGACATCTCACACAACCATACTTTTTAGGCTGGTGATGAGCTATAAGCAAGGATGCGGTAATGAGAAACACTTTCTGTTTTAAGGAAAACTATGACGATTTGCACTTCAAAAAAAACCACAATTACTATTCGACCCCTAAACCTGAAATATAAAGAATGTTTGAGCTTTTCGCTTTGGCATTGTTTATCAAATCTGTTGCAAGGTTCTGACTGTTTCCCAAAATAATTCCTATTTGAAGTGCGCTTTCTTTTTTGTACTCACCAAAGTTACTTTTAAAGGAGCGGCCTAAAGATTCAATGAGAAACTCAAAGTGCATGGATTTATCATATTTTATAAATCCTGTAAAACCCTCCCCCCAAATCCCTGTTATTTCTTTTTTTAAAACCTGGTTTTCACCTCGGATGCAACAATGGTAGTCCTGGGATACACAAATCTGAATAACAGGTTTAAAAACATTCAGGCTACTTCTGGGTATTTCCGTATCTACCTGTAAGTATGCAATTCTACTATCCATGAAAGGTGTCTGTTTAAGGATAACTACTACAGCTTGGCCAACTTTAACGTTATCAATATTCACTGGAACAAAAATCACTCCCGGATTGCCATTTTGTTGTAGATAGCAATCGGCTAATAATTCATTGATTACCAATGTTAATGTATCATCTGTCACCCTCTTAGAATAAGTGTAGAAATTCCCAAAGCTAAAAATTTTATCGCTTTCGATTTTATTCTGTAATCTTTCAATGGCCTTTTTAGCTTTATTGATATTTGAATCATCTGGAAAATTAATAGTAAAACGATTGTACCAGTAAATAGCCTCCCTTGTATCGCCGGTCTTTTCATAGCATAATCCAAGATTATAGTACACTAAATTAAGATAATCGATACCTTGTTTCTTATTTACTTCTATCTGATGTAATGGATTAATGGCATTCTTGTAGTCCGGGTTGGCTTTCCTGAGTAATGAAAATGCATACAGGTGATTGTATGTCAACCGATCGGTAAGATCATTATAGTTACTGTTTTTGAGTAGCCTTATCACCTCGTTGTATTCTTTTATTTGGAATTTACAGGAAGCAGCTTTCAGGATCGAGCTCTTGTATTGTTTGTTTGTTTTATCACCAATAACTTTATAAAAAAGATCATACGCCTTTTGGTAGTCACCCGATTCCATTGCGATCAACCCTTCAGAATAGTAATTATCTGCTGCTTGTTCATCAATTGTAGAAATTTTATTAACGGCATTGTTTTTAATTAGGTAGTACCAATTAGCTTCTATTGCCGGGGAATCAATTATTCCTTGAAAGGATGATTTTGCTTTATCCCATTGCCGCGAATTTAAATAACACTCGCCTAAACAAAAAAGTGATTTTAGTTTTAAATCGGTTTTTTTTGAAATTGAAATAACACTTTTAAAATTTCGAATAGCATTGTTGTAATCAGGATTATCACACCACAGCAAATTATTACCCAACCAGTAATATGCATAATCCACAAATTCTCCATTACCATAAGATTTTAAATACTCCTCAAGGTAGAAATCAGCATTCGGGTCGTTTAATAATGAGTAAATTTCTCCCAACTTGTAAAGTGATTCCTCAGTGCCATTTTGCTTCCGTTTGTAAACTTCCCCGTAATACCTTATCGCTTCTTTATAATTACCCTCTTTCTCATATTGCTGAGCTGCTTTTATCAAACTGCTTTGACACAAACCATCAAATGATATTACAAACGACAAAAAGACAAGCAAAAAGAGATACTTCATTGTTTCAAATTATTTTGTTTAAATACCTTAATATGAAAATGACGAGAATGAGATACAGAATTACACCAATAAAATACAGAGGTATGTTATCATCACCATTGCTTGTAAACGAATTTTGGATGTTGCAGTCATTTAAAATTCTTTGAGCCAAACCCGCATCTGCTTCCGATCCATACTCAAGACTTATAGCTTTATTTTTTGTAAGTTTATCTGAAATTGACCAAACAGCTATTTGAGCAGCCCGGTTATCATGAAGTTGCTTGTTGTCTATGTAATTTACCAATTTTAATAAATCTCCGGTTGCTTTGCGAGTGGGCTTTTTATAAAAGTCGAGTATTGAAGGGGCATTTTTGTTGATTTCAATACAAAAGACACTTACCGGAGGGTCTAAAAACTCATGTGGACCAACGCGAAGCGGGAGATCTTTTGAAACAACCAAGTCCTGCGTAGCTGGATTTTTTGATTCCAAAATAGTCCCTTTCTCCAAAACTGTTTCAATAGTTTCTGCGGTTTCATTTTGAATACTTATTTCAACAATCTCTCCGTATGCGCTGCCCAACAAACTATTCCCTTCTATTATTGGCGTAATTTTGTTTTCGGCAACTGCTTTTAAAAAATCCGGACGTTCGATAGCAAATGTAAAGTCAGCCATGCAGGCCAATAAAATTAATGCTATGAGAATTCTTAAAGGCTTTCTATTTTTTCCCACCTGTTCCATTGTTTTTATTTTTGGGTTTAATATTATTGAAAGACTTTTTCGGGCTTAAGCTGTCATTCTTTGATGGCACTTCTTTTAATTTTCCATCTGCTGGCTCTTTTTGACTTTCGGTTACAGGGGCAGGTTTTTTCCTTGTTGTATCCACATTAGGTTCATCTTTTTGCTTTGTTGCTGAATCCATTGTGGTCTCTAAATTTCTTATTCCATCTTTTAAATGATGAATCGAATCTCGTAAACTATTATTCTGAACTCTTACAGGTTCAATTCTAAAGGTTTCGTTCAGGAAAAACAACATTATTACAATAATCAGCAAAGCTCCCGGAAACAACATGGTCTTCATTAGGCTCTTCTTTTTATTTAAAACTGCAACAGGACTGCCGGAATTTTCATCCATCTCAATTATTGCTGCGGTCATGTTATCATGGCCTCCACCTGAGTCGATTCCTTTTTGATTGGCTACATCAATTAATTTTTCAGTTGCATCCTCAACGTTGTTCGGGCTTATTATATTTACAATTTCATCATCAGATAGTAAACCATGAATTCCGTCGGTGCAGAGTAAAAAGCGATCACCCTGGAGATAACTCAGCTCGTGTAATTCTACATCTACAACAGGCGAAATACCCATTGCTCTTTCGATAATGTTGCTGTCAGGATGTGTTCTTGCTTGTTCTTCGTTGATAATACCCCGCTTTACGAGTTCAAAAACCTTTGAATGATCATTTGTTTTGAAAATAATTTTACCATTCCTAAGCTGGTAAATCCTGCTGTCGCCGATATGGCATGAATATGCTTTTTCTGTCGTTACCAGCAGGCAGGTAAGTGTTGTGCCCATTCCTTTCAGCTCGGGGTTTTGAACGCCTCGCCTGAATATTTCAAAGTTTGCCTTGTAAATAGAATTAAAAAGTGCGTTTACCGGATCTTCTGATTTGGACGGATTCATCTCCTCGGCAATGATGGTAGCGGCAAGTTTTGAGGCAACAGCACCTCCCTTGTGCCCGCCCATGCCATCGCAAACAATAACAAGATCCCCAAATTTTGTGGTTTGACTGGTGTGGTAATCCTGATTTTCTTTTCGTCCTCCGATGTGCGTTTGTAGGTGTGTTTTATATTTCATAACCGGTTCTATTATTTATGGTGCCCTGTAAAGTTAATTGGAATGTATTCACTTGCTTCTTTGGATGTGTCAAATGCTTTGGATTTTGAGAAGAGCATAAAAGTAGGAGATTCAATTTTTATGTCAATCGAATAATAATGATTATCTTTTCTGGTAATAAACTTGTAAAGCGATTGAAATTCTATATTTTGGAAAGCTAATTCAACTTGGTAGTTTTTATTTCCGTTCATAACTGTTACGTAAGACTTATCCCACGTAATATAAACATTCCATATCTCAGTAGCATTGGTATACCAACTACCAAGTAGTGATGATGGAAAATTAGAAATAGAGTTAAATGATGCTTTGTATACATCATTATTCTTTAAATTTTCAAAATCAGCCTGTAGTTTTTCATATTGAAGGTTTTTCTCGATAAACTTTTCATTAGCCCAATCTCTCGAATCTTCTATTTCCCAATACCATCTAAATGCACCATAGGCAAAATCATGTATCTTTTCAGGGTTTTCCTGAAAAAATATGTATAGAAAAAATAGTAAGGAATTAAGAATAATGAAGATTATTGCCACCGATTTCCAATGCTGATTTTTTACGATTGGCCTTTTTTTCTCCTCATCAATTTTCCGAATGTATTTTGAGATTTCTTTTTTGATCTCCAAAACATTTTGATATCTGTCAATTTGTTTCTTCTCGGTTGCTTTTTTGATTATTCCAAATAAGGGGGCATCGATATTTTCATTTTCCGGCAAAGGTTCGTCCACCTGTTTTTTAAGGATATCAAACTCGTTGGTGGCATCAAAGGGAGGATTGCCGGTAAGCAATTCGTAGAAGGTGATCCCCAGAGCATAAATGTCGGTGGTTTGGTCGATTTTGTCAATTTCGCCACGCACTTGCTCCGGCGGGGAGTAGTGGGGCGAACCCACCACGGTGCCCAAGCCCGTCAACGATTTGCGTGCACCGCCTGTAATCCGTGCAATGCCAAAGTCCATGAGTTTCACTGTACCATCGGAACAAAGAAAGATATTGGAGGGCTTGATGTCGCGGTGAATAATCGTAGGCTTATTTGAATGTAAAACCTCCAACCCATTGAGAACATCGCTGATGATTCTTACGGCGTATTCAGTTTCCACTTTAGGATTTTGTTTGATGAATTCGTCCAGATTTTGCCCTTCAAGAAATTCGCTCACGATATGGTAGATGCCATCTTTCTCGATAAAATCGTGCATCCTTATCAGGTTAGGATATTCAATGTTGATGGCTGCTTCGCGACGCGCTCTTTCCACATTTGCCTCATCGCGTGCCAGTTCACGATAAACCACTTTAATGGCTACCTTTTGTCCGGTTTCGGCATTTTGGCCGGAGTACACCACACCCATCCCGCCATCTGCTATCCTCGATTGCGGATCGCGGGGATCGAATGAGTAGGAGCCATTTTTACCAGTGAGAAGAATGTTTTTCATTTGTTCAGTTTTTGTTGATATTAATGATTAAAAAAATTAGGACGAATTATTTGTTTAGCCTCATGATAATCGTCGATGGAAATCATAAAAGTGTAATTAGCATTTTTCATAGCAAAAAGGTTTATAGTTAGTTCCGGGCAAGGCGAAAACCATCGTAGCTACTTTTCTTGACAGGAAAGTCCCAGTTGCGAAAAGCAACGCGGCAGTACCGATAATTGCTGCCCCACGAACCACCAATGACAACTCGGCAATCTCCTGTAATAGGCCCCTGAGGATTGATCTGGCTACCGCTATTGTAACTACCATACCAGTCGCTACACCACTCATTCACGTTGCCACTCATATCGTATATGCCCAGTTCGTTAGGCTTCTTCATACCTACAGGGTGAGTTTTGCTGTTACTATTATCAGTGTACCATGCCACCTCATCAATGTTGTTGCTGCCGGCATATTTGGTTGCACCGGTGGCTGAGCTTGTCGAAGCCCCACCTCGGGCGGCATATTCCCATTCGGCTTCAGTAGGCAGGCGGTACTTCTTGCCTGTTTTTTGATTTAGTTGCTTAATGAATTCCTGCACATCGTTCCAGCTTACATTTTCAACCGGGCAATTATCGCAGCCTTTAAAACGTAAGTCGGCAGGATCACTGCCCATTACCTCCCGCCACTGCTTTTGGGTAACCTGATATTTCCCGATCTGAAAGTCGCTCACGGTAACCTTATGGGTTGGCTTTTCGTCATAACCGCAATCGCTTTGTTCGCTGGTGCAGCCCATGGTAAAGGTGCCGCCTTTTACAAAAATCATTTCGATGACGTAATCCACATAACTCTCTTTTTCAAGGGTAATGCTTTGGTTTGGTTTTTCATTGGTTTCTAAAATCAGCGTTTTAACACCATAAATTCCAATGATCATAAATAAAACTATCAAGAATACTTTAATTATGTTATCATTAAATTTTTTGTTTACTTGCTTATCAGGAATAGCCGATTTAATTAAAACAGTAGCCAGTGCTTTTTTCAATTCACCAACGGATGCATAGCGATTCTCCTGTTTTTTGTTAGTAGCTCTTTTTATCAACTCAAAAATATTTAGAGGTATGGAAGGGTTTTCCGGCAAAGGTTCATCCACCTGTTTTTTAAGGATATCAAACTCGTTGGTGGCATCAAAGGGAGGGTTGCCGGTTAGCAATTCGTAAAAGGTAATTCCCACGGCATAAATGTCGGTAGTCTCATTGATTTTGTTG